>CAUZKS010000001.1:0-41269 GCA_963580625.1 Dehalococcoidia bacterium
GGATCTCATTTTCGCACTCACCGTCTATGTAGTCAGATCCGTTCTCTCGAAGTTCGTTGCATGCCGGCCGAGCCGGAATTATTCGCCTTACAAGGGAATCTGGAGAACCAAGAACCACTAGATCTCGTGAATCGTTGTCTCCGTAAGTCTCTGAATTTCCCCCCGAACACCGCCGGTGCGCACATCCAACATGGTCTATACCACTCAGAGTTGAGGGTTCCTGTCAGCCGTGCACAGAAGATGACTTGACGCTATCACGAGGGTCTTACATACGTTGTTGCCCCACGCATGAACGAAGAACAGTTTGCTGAGGTAGTCGAGAACTACTCCAGTTTCGTCTACAACGTCGCATACCCGATGATGCTCCCCCGGACGATGCCGACGACGTGGTGCAGGACCCGTTCATATCCGCCTATCGGGCTAAAGATCGATTTCGTGGTGACGCACAGGTAACGATGTGGCTATACCGAACACGGTGAACGCTGCGCTTATGCGGATCCGCTAGAACAAGCGCCGGATTCAGCAGACCGCACCCGAAAACTCTTGCCAGAAGCACAATGTCGCTAACTGGGACGAAACCCCGTATAAAGCCGCATTGAACTCAGAGTTGAGCCAGGAAGATCAAATCAAATATCGCACTGATCCCCGAGGACCTTCGCGCGGCCGGCGTTCTCCTGGATGTGAAGGGCATGTCAAACACCGAAGCGTCCTAGATATCTCAATCTCGGCGCTAAAGGCGCGATTACATCGTGGGCAGGTGGCGCTGCGAGACATGCTTGACGAGTAAGTGAAGGAGCGATCTGACTGAGAGCGCTTACAGTACTTGATAAGAATTTAAAAAGGGGCGGTCGCCATGACCGCCCCTTTTATTTGTCTTGCTGACTCAGTGATTCGTCCCCGGTCAGGGATTGGCCACCTAGATCGTGTAGGTGTCCACCATCTCCGCGGGTGTGCGGGAGCGTGCCCTTTTACGTACATCTTCTTGAAGGTCTTCGAGCGTAGGTCGCTCTTCCTTGTAAATGACGCCGAGCGGCACTCCTGGCGCCCGGGCCATATCCTCGGCCGCTCTCTTGTCCGTCGGGTCGTGGTCTTCTGGGACGGCGTAGACCTGAGGTGCGATCCCCAACTTCTTGTTGCCCTTGAGCAGGTCAAACGTGTCGTTGTACGTCGTGCAAGGCGACTGCACGTGAACGATCGAGAAGCCTTTGTGGTCCATCGCCTCTCCGATGAGTTTGGCGAGGTCACGCGGCCGGCTCGAGTAATGGGAGCCGATGAAGGACACGCCATGCGCCAGATACTGCTCAAAGGGCTTCATGGCCGCCTCAAGCTTGCCGAATGGTGTGGAGCTGGTCATCGTGCCGAATATCGTTGTCGGCGACGCTTGACCCTTGGTGAGGCCATACACGCCGTTGTCCATGATGACGCAGGTCACGTCTATGTTGCGCTGTGCCGCGGGGCCGATGTGCTCGGCACCAATACTCAGGAAGTCGCCGTCGCCGGCCACAACGATGGTGTTGATCTCCGGACGGGCCTGCTTGACGCCAAAAGCCACGGGCAGGGTTCTCCCGTGGATTCCGTGTACGCCAAAGGGCTGCTCACCCTCGGTGAGGTGTACAAGATTCCCGGAGCACCCGATTCCCGCAACGATGACACTGTTGGACATCGGCATTTCGGTCTTCTCTGAGTATGCCTCCATGGCCCATTCAAGCGCGCGCCGCACGCCGAAGTCGCCACAACCGGGGCACCACTTAAAGTCGTATTCAGGATTTCGATCACTCATACGAGTACCTTACCGCCTTTGTGCGCCTCTATCGACTGCTTGATCTCTTTGACCAGGTCTCGGACCTTGAACGGCAGACCGGTGTACTGGGTTATTGAGGTGGCCCGGAATCCGTCTGCCCGAAGCAGGCGGCTCCACTGGCCCTGGTAGTTGAGTTCCGGAACGATGACCAGTTCCTTGCGGCCGATCTCGTCGTTAACAGCTTCCGGCAACGGGTGGAGGGTCATGGTGTAGATCCAGCCGATGTCCACGCCTTCGTCCCGAAGTTGTAGGTACGCCTCACGAACCGTTCCCTTGGAGCCACCCCACGGCATGACCGCGATCGCGGCGGTCGGGTTTTCTATTTCGTACGGGCCATCGTTCAACAACTTCAATTTGCCGAATCGGCGTTCCATACCTCGGATGTGTCGTATCGGGAGGTGAGTTGAGTCACCCATACCGTCGTGTTCGCTGGCGTTTGCAACGTAAGCACCAGGCCCGCCCGGAAGTGGCATTGGGCCAAGTTCGTCCGCTTCGTAACGCTGGTAACCATTGTCGCCTGTGTAAACCTCACGGGAGGTCGCTATGACTTTTGAGAGATCCGGTTTTGGAATGTTCTGGGAGCGTTCAGCCTGTTGCATCTCAGACATCAGGATTACCGGGCCCTGGTATCGCTCCGCCCATTTGATGGCGAGAGCTCCCGCGTAGAAGCACTCTTCTACCGACCCCGGGGCGATGACCGGCATCCGAACATCTCCATGCGCAGGGTACATGCAGGCGAACAGATCGGACTGTTCGGTTTTGGTCGGAAGTCCGGTGGCAGGACCCCCACGCTGGACGTCGACGACGATAACCGGAATTTCTGCCATCCATGCGAATCCGAGCCCCTCGCTCATTAGCGCGATGCCTGGTCCCGCGGTGGCGGTCATGGCTTTCCGGCCGTTGTAACCGGCGCCGATGATCGCGCCTATGGCCTCGATCTCGGAACTGACCTGGTATGCGAACCGGTCTTCGCCGACCAGGTTCTGCTCCATCCAGACCAGGATCGTCGTGGCAGGCGAGATCGGGTAGCCGGCATAGAAATCAAGTCCGCCCTGTACGGCGCCTACCGCGATGGCGGCGTTTCCGGAGATCATGATCTGTTCATAGTCGGGACGAACTGCAGGCTCCAACTCGGTGAGCGAGAACCCACTTTTACGGGCCGCCTCGGCTCCGCGATCGAGCGCTTTGCTGTTGGCTTCTACGATCTGTTCGTCACCCGGACGGCCACGCGTGAATCTCTTGGTGACGTATGCCTTGAGCGCCTCAAGCGGGAAGTTGGCCAGGGGCGCTATAGCACCTAGGACCACCATGTTGGAGGCCCGGGCGTTGCCGACCTCTTTGGCGATCTCATCAAAGGGGAGCCCAAAGCTCTGGGAGTCACCCGGCGGATCGAACTCGCCGGAGTTGTAAATGATCACACCCTCGGGGACGAGATCGTCCTTGTGATTGTTGAAACCATCTTCGCTAAAAGCGACGAGAACGTCGACATCGTCGCCATCACTTAAGGTCGGAGTGGTCGATATGTGGACCTGCGTGTGGACCGGACCGCCCAAAATCTGCGACGGAAATGTGGCATACGTTTGAACGTGATAGCCGGCCTGTGCCGCTGTGGCTGCAAGCGACTCGGCCGAGGTCACGACACCGGCTTCGCCGGCGAAACGTACTACCAGATCGGTTTTACCCAAGGGTTCCTCCATCATCCCCATTTCAGGGGTTCAAAGACATGACGATCTTCACTCGAGAGATGCGAAAACGACCGCCAACGAGGACTTTGCCTCTTTGATTAGTTACTTCGTTTAGTCCGAAGAGCGATTCGGAGACTTACGCCCGTACGACTCCAGAGCGATTCCGGGTTGGTTAGAAATTAATGCCGGTTACGAATTCCGTAAAGCCCTTATTTCTAGACGCGTACAGACGACCGCCCGTTCACAGTTGCTACGTTATTTTCGTAGCCTTCGTATTCGTTCCGTGACTGTGTCAGTCGGTCCTCGTCAATAATTAGCGTGGCCGGAATTACGGTTAACAAAATCGACCGAACGTATTTTAGCCCCTTTTCGTACGTGAAAAATGGCACGAAGTTTCGGTGCCCGGCCTCGGCCGAGAACGGCGCTTGCTGAGCGGAGCGTGTATGGGCCACGGGCATCGTAAAAGACGGTCTGCAGGTTCATTACGAACGGATCTGGTTGCCCACAGAATATTGATCGCCACATGTAATTTCGACCTTTTCGGGGTTAAATGGTGACTCGACTCATGATTTCCAGACCAGTTATCCCGGTGAACAACAGGGAGACTCAGGCCAGTTTCTTCAAATTCGTCAGAAAAATCCGAAACAAGACAGGCGATCTCCGCGGGCGGCGTGGTGCTGCGACATATCACAAACGGGTTTGAGGTGGTGCTCTGTTATAGGCAGAGCGGAAACCTCTGGGCACTGCCGAAAGGAACGCCCGAGGAAGGCGAGTCAAAGGAGGAGACAGCGCGACGGGAAGTAACGGAAGAGTCCGGATTAGAAGTTGTATGCGGCCCATCTGTTGGCGAAACCCGATACTCTTTCGTGCGAGACGGCTTTATTTATGAAAAAGTGGTCTACTTTTATTTGATGTCGGCCGTCGGCGGCGACACCGGGCTGCACGACGAGGAGTTCGACCTCGTCGAATGGGTCCCGGTGGAACAGGCGATGGAGCAGCTTACTTTTAAGAATGAGTCACGAATCGTGGAGAAAGCTCTTCCCATGGCGGAAGAGCAGCGCACCGGCCAGGCCCCCGAGTGAACGGCTCGTGGGTGACCTTGTCGTTTTACGCGCCAAGAAGTTCAGCGACGTAGATCGCGACTATTCGTGGCGATCTGACCCGGAGCTGGCTGAACTTGACGCGACAACGCCGATACGACTTTCTCTGGACGAGTACGGCCGGCACTACCGAGACGAGATCAACTACCCGTCCCCATGGTCCGTCAGGTACGCCATAGAGACGAACGAAGGCGTGCACATCGGTAATGCGATGTATTACGACATCGATCGCTCCAAGAGCCAGTGCGAACTTGGCATCATGATCGGGAATCGTGACTACTGGAGCCGAGGCTACGGAACGGACGCGATATTGACGCTACTCCGTGCCATCTTTGAGGAAGCAGTCCTTCAACGGGTATACCTTCACACGCTTGCCTACAACGAACGCGCACAAAAGGCCTTCAGGAAGGCCGGGTTCACTGACCTTGAACCGGTGCATCGTGACCGCAGGGACTTCCTCAAGATGGAGGCCTTCAGCGAGGCGTGGTTCGAAACTTTTGACGGCTCGCCCGAGCCATCCGAGCCCCTGGAAACGCAGGGCCAGAACGGGTCCCAGGTAACCGGGGCCTCCGGACCAAACGGAGCAACGGACCTCAACTAAGCTCCCCGGTCCCGTAATTACCGCTCGATCGGTTTGAGCCTGCTAACGCCTTCGTTCCCCCGTACAAAACAAAAGCCGCCGCCGAACAAATGTCGGCGGCGGCTTTTTTAGATCTCCAATCGTGCGACTCGCCGGATCAGGACGCTGAGCGATCCCTCGGCGGTGTTGCCCGCTGTGGGTTGAGCAGATCCATGCCAAGAGTGCCCGGGAAGACTGCCGCGATCTCCTTGACCGTCCATCGGCCGTCCTTGTGAATGGACTTCACCGGGTACGGGTCCGTGAACAGGCTGATGATATTGCCCGTACAGTGGAATACGTGTCCTGAAACGTGCTGTGCGGCATCAGAAGCCAGCCACGCCACCATCGGAGCCACATGCTCCGGAGCACGCGTCAGCACACCGGTCGGCGGTTGCATCTTTCCTTCCTGTCGCATCGCACGTGTCGTGTCCGGCACGCTCGCCGTCATCCGCGTGTCTCCGCCCGGCGAGATGGAATTTGCTGTGACGCCGTACTTGGCAAGGTCACGGGCGACGACCCGGGTGAACCCGGCGAGGCCATCTTTCGCTGCGCCGTAGTTGGCTTGTCCGGACGCTCCAAACAGTCCCGATACAGAACTGAAGGTGATAATGCGTCCGCTCTTCTGCTGGCGGAACAGGATGCTGGCGGCCCTTACGATGTTGAACGTGCCCTTGAGGTGAACGGCTATGACGGCGTCCCACTCTTCTTCGGTCATGTTGAACACCATGCGATCTCGCAAGATGCCGGCGGGGGTGACGACGATGTCCAGCCGCCCGAACTCGTCCAGTGCCTGTTGAACCAGCTCGTCTCCGGTCTCAAACTTCGTCACGTCGCCGTAGTTGGCGACTGCCTGGCCTCCGTTTTCGCCGACCTCGTTCACGACCTGCTGGGCAGGCGTGTTGTCGAGACCTTCACCATCGAGCGATGCGCCGATGTCGTTAACGACTACCCGTGCACCGAGACTGGCGAGCTTGAGTACAACTCCCCGTCCAATGCCCCTGCCACCACCTGTAACGATGGCGACTTTGCCGTCTAGCCTCGCGTTGTTTTCTTCTGTCATTTTTATTGGTTCCTCTTGAAAGTGCCCGAAGTATCTGGAAATATTGGGAAATTCATGGATGCCGGTCGATTAGAACTTCGCCGGTTCCAAAGTGAGGCCCTGGACGATGTGCTTCGGGACGAGGTCCTGCAGTTGATCGGTCGTCCACTCACCGCCCGGGTTGAAGATCGTGCGCGCCGGTCGAGGCTGCGACCAGAGGGCGACTGTGCCGCCTGACACGTAGAAGTGCTGGCCGTTAACATCCGCCGCGTAGTCGGAAGCAAGATATGAGACGAACGGTGCTATGTCCTCTGCGTCTCCGGCCCCGCGCTCCAGATGGTTGCTCATCCCCAGGTTGAGGGAGGCCCGGTCAGGCCTGGCGTCCGGGATGGTGGCAATCATGCGGGTCTGTGCCGCCGGTGAGATGGCGTTCGCGGTTGCGCCGTATCGGCCAAGGTCCCGTGCGACAACCTTGGTGAAGCCGGCGATTCCCGCCTTGGCCGCGCCGTAGTTCGCCTGGCCCGGGCTGCCGGTCAGTCCGCTGCCTGAGGAGAAGGTGATCACGCGGCCTGAGCGCTGCTGGCGGAACAGGATTCCGGCGTGCTTGACGACGGTGAACGTGCCTTTGAGGTGGACGTCGATCACGGCGTCCCACTCGGCCTCGGTCATGTTGAAGATCATTCGGTCACGAAGGATTCCGGCCGGTGTGACGACGATATCTATCCTGCCGAACTCGTCCACCGCCTGCTGGACCATTCGCTCTCCGCCGGCCATTTCGGTGACGGAATCCATGTTGGCAGACGCCTGTCCACCGGCGGCTCTAATGCCAGCGGCGACTTCACCAGCAGGGCCGTCATCGGGCGTGGTGCCGTCAACGTTCACACCGAGGTCGTTTACGACCACCGACGCGCCGTACTCGGCAAGCGACTCGGCGATGGCTTTACCGATGCCGCGTCCGGCACCGGTAACGAGGGCCACTTTGCCTTCTAATACTCGTTCTTCGTCTGTCAACAAGATTGCTCTCTCCTCGGGAGCCCGGTCCTCTCAGCGTCTGCTGGTCCCGGGCGAGATCTGGATTGCGTTTGTGGTGCTCCGGGTTGGAGCGATTTTATTGCTTAGTTCTCCCCCACATCGGCAGCGACACGATCGCCTTGCCCGGCGTCGTGGCCTTGCCGGCGCCGTTGTGGAGCGCGATCTCGCACTCGACGATGCCGACACCGTCTTCAACGCGTTTGTCCGTAACGGTCCCGCTACAGACGAGATCCTCGTTCGGGATGTCCATCGCCCGGTACGATACGGAAAGCTTCTTCAGCTGGCCGTGTGGTCCCATCCAGTCGGTAACCAACTGTCCAAGGAACGCGTTCTTCAGAGCGCCGTGGATGATGATGCCGGGCAAACCGTTATTTCGGGCGAACCCGTCGTCGTAGTGGATCTGGTAGTAGTCGCCGGAAGCTCCAGCGTACTTGACCAGTTGCTGTGATGTTGCGTTTTTGGAAAGTGGCGAGACGTCGTCGCCGACGTTCACGTCCTCGTAGTAAAGCTGAGTCACGGCTATTCCTCTTCTACTGGCGTTGCGTAACTGATGCCGGTGGTGCGCTGAGTCGCAGCCAACTGGCCGAGCTGGTTCACGTACCGGGTTTCGGCCGTCGTAAACAGCATCGTACCGAGACGGCCTTGCCGCTCCGTGAGCTCCACGATTGCCTTGGTAACAGTGATCCTGTCGCCGACCCTGATCGGCTGAAAGAACTCGTACTCGCTGCCGCCGTCCAGGTTGTTCGGGAACGGCCTCGGGAACTCGCTCTTCGCCTCACCCGCTATAAGAGATCGCAGGAAGGTCGGCGGTGCGACTATCACGCCGTAAGGACCGTTACGGGCGGCCGTTTCATCCTGGAATAGCGGATTGGAGTCTCCAATCGCCTGTGCAAACTTGATCACGGCGCCCTTTTCGACGTCGTAGGTGATCGGGTCGGATTCGACATCGAGATGTGCACGCATCTCATTGGAAATGACGGACTCGTCAGGCACGCATTCAACTCCAGTGACCCCAACAGAGATCGGGGGGGGCCGTTACGTTCGTTTCAAGTGTGGCCGGAGTTTAGGAGAGCGCCTAGGGTGCGTCAAGGAACGCGTCGCCCAGTTCAGGGTCCTCGCGCTTAGCCTTTGTAGAATCGCCGGGCTTTACCTTTTTCAGGCCGCTGAATGCAGCCATCAATTTCTTGAGGCCGTTGCCGTTGCCGAATGCGACGGTCACCTCTGTATCGCCGCCCGTTTCGATGGCCTCGATAACGATGCCGTCACCATAGGTGTCGTGGAATACGCGGTCGGCAACCCGGTAGTCGCCCCTCTGGGCGGCTCTTACTTCCAGTGGAGTTGCGGCGGCGCGTCTTCCGGCGGTTGGATCGTACGACCGCCCGGTGACGTTTCGGGTGGGCGCCACCTTGCGGACCGTGTTTGAGTTGCGGCGTATCGAGACGGTCTCGACGCACCCCAGCGGTATCTCGTCGAGGAAGCGTGACGGCATCATGGCGCCGCGTGATCCCCGGAACCCCCGCTGGAATGCGTGGAACATATAGAGACGTTTGCGTGCCCGGGTCATGCCTACATAGCAGAGCCGGCGTTCCTCTTCCAGATCGGCGCTGCTCTCCAGGGATCGAGAGTGCGGGAGCAGCCCTTCTTCCATGCCGATCATGAACACGGCGTCGTACTCGAGCCCTTTCGCCTGGTGAAGCGTTATGAGGGTGATGGCGTCTTCGCCCTCTTCCAGTGAATCGATATCCGACACCAGCGCGACGTTCTCAAGGAACTCGATGAGCCGTTCACGCGGTTCCGGGCCCTCAAAGTTAGAGGCGGAGCCGCGTAGCTCCAGAATGTTGTCCCACCGTTCCTCACCGCGCTCTTTGTCTTCTTGGACGAGACGCTTGTAGCCGCTCCGTTCAAGTGTCAGGTCAAGTAGTTCCACGGCGGACAAGATAATGCTTTGTTCTATCAGCCGTTCGATCAGATCGGCGAAGGCCCGCACGGACTTTACGGCCCGCGGGTTTAGCTGCTCGAACAGTCCCTGTTCTTCGTCATCTACCTGCAGGATTACGTTGAGCATCGATGTCCCGCGGGAACGAGCGACCGCTCGTATCGCATCGACGCTGCGCGGGCTGATGCCGCGTGCCGGCACGTTAACGATTCGCTCAAGCGCAGCGTCGTCGGACGGGTTCACGGTCAACCGGAGATAGGCGACGGTGTCACGGATCTCTTTGCGTTCATAGAACTTGGTTCCGCCGACGAGCTGGTAAACGACGCCGTGCCGGTTGCATGCCGCTTCCATGGCACGTGACTGTGCGTTGGTGCGATACATGACGGCGATCTCTTGTCGACCGAACTCATCCTCCTCGACCAACCGGTTGATCTCCTGGAGCACCACTCGTGCCTCTTCGTCCTCGTCGTATGCCTCGCCGACGGTGACAGGGCTGCCCTTGTCGTTCTCCGTCCACAGGTTCTTCTTGAGGCGTTCGTCGTTGTTAGCGATCACGCCAGATGCGGCTTCGAGGATGGTCTGGGTGGAGCGGTAGCTCTGGTCCAGAGTGACGGTTACGGCGTCCGGATACACGGTCTGGAAGTCGGTCAGGTTCCGAATATCGGCGTGGCGCCAGGAGTAGATCGACTGGTCGGGGTCGCCCACGACGCATATGTTCTTGTGCTTGGCGGCCAGCAATCGGGTCAGCGAGAACTGGATGGCGTTTGTGTCCTGGAATTCGTCCACCAGAACGTGCCGATATCGGTCCTGGTACTTCTCCAGGACGTCCGCGTGGTCCTCGAACAGGTTATGTGCGCGCAAAAGCAGATCGTCGAAATCGACGGCGTTGGCGGTCGCCAGTTGCTCCGTATAGCGCGCGTACACACGTGCGACGACCTCCTCAAAGTAGCTCTTGGAAAGCTTTGAGAGTCGGGAGTCGTCGATCATCTTGTTCTTGGCGTCTGAGATGCCGGACAGGATGGCCCGTGGAGCGAACTGTTTGGGGTCGAGTTCCAGCTCTTCGAGGATCTTGCGGACAAGTTTCTGCTGATCGTCTCCGTCGTATATGGAGAAGGCAGGGTCGAGGCCGATCTGGCCGCCATCCTGTCGGAGCACAAATGCGCAGAACGAGTGGAAGGTTCGGACCTGAAGCCCGGTGTTGGCGCCGCCGACAAGTCCCACAGCCCGTTCTCTCAGTTCGCGGGCCGATTTGTTGGTGAAGGTAACGGCAAGAATGCGCCACGGCGCGACGCCCTGTACGGAGGTCAGGTACGCGATGCGGTGCGCCATGACGCGCGTTTTACCGGAACCGGGACCGGCTACGATGAGGAGGGGGCCATCGGCGTGTTGAACGGCCTCTTTTTGCCGGCCGCTGAGTTCGGAGAATATGTCCACCTGGGTAGTCACAAAACGATTGTAGCCGTCTCCCTCCCGTCGCCGGCGTTGTTTAGGACGGATGTAAACGGGTTCATTTCATTCGGCCTAATATTGATCTTATGGATCGTTCAGCGGAACTACACCCACCCTTGTCATTGGCCCACCCATGCTGAGGCTCTCGAAGCATGAGTCCGGCAACAACACGTCCCCTCTCCCAGCGGGAGAGGGTTAGGGTGAGGGAGAAGTCATAAAAACAATCGCATCCAAGTCCGTGGATCCTCTCAATCACCATTTCGAAAGACAACCGCCATCACGCACCAGCACCAACACAATCCTGACACGCCTGAACCAACCACCTTCGGGCCGGGGTCCGAGGAACGACTCAGCAGATCAGACCGTTTTTACGAGTCGACCAACCGTGGGATCGTCGAGTGGCTCGCTCCCGGACCCGGCAATCGGATTCTTGACGCAGGATGCGGCACGGCGGGGTTCACCCAATTGCTTGCGGAGTCGATCGGTGACGACGATCTCGTAGACGCCGCCGATACGAGCGAGCATCTGCTGGAGTACAACCGGTCTCGATTCGCAGACGATGGAGTCGGCAAACGCATCCGATTTCACGAGGCGCCGATCCAGGAGCTCCCGTTCGACAATGGGATTTTCGATCTGGTGTGGAGCAGTCGTGCGGTCCATCATCTCTCGGACCAGTTGGCGGGCGTGAAAGAGCTAGCGCGGGTCGTCGCTCCCGGCGGCAAGCTGGCGATTCGTGAGGGTGGGGTGTCGGCGCGGTTTATGCCGACCACGATGGAATTGACGGGGACAGGGCTGAACGAGCGATTGGCCGATGCGATGGAGTCGTGGTTCGTCAGCCACGTCCATTTCGCAGAAGACGCCGTGCCCTATCCGTACGGCTGGACGCAGCTACTCCGGGACGCCGGGATGGAGGACGTAACCGCACGAACTTTCATCCACGAGTTCCTAGCGCCATTCACAGAGTTACAGCAATCGTTCCTGTTGGGCGGCATAACGCGGTGGGCCACAGACGAGTCACGGAGGGATTACCTTTCAGAGAAAGATCGGTCTGCGCTAAAGCGTCTGATCGACCCGGGCGACGTCGAGTACGTGTTCAACCGCCCGGATTTGCACTTCATCGAAGGGATTACGGTGTATGTGGGATCAGGTGTTGGAGGGGATACCAAAGGATCCTGAATCGAGTTCAGAATGGCATATTGTTGCGATCACCGGGAGCTTATTGTCTGCCCGCGTCTAGCGTGATGATCCCCTCTGCCGGTCGGGAAAGGGTTGGCATGAGAGGGTTTCTTCGATAGAAGGACGCCGGCTAGCGCTCTGCTGGGCCAGAGGGCGTATTGCCATACGCTGCTACACCCGTTGATTACACTTACAGAATCCCGTATTTGGCGTAGACCTCTGATAGGGATTTCCCGGCGAGCAGTTCATCACGGGTGGCGTTTTCGCCTTCGGTCTTTTCGAATGCGCCTTTGATTGTGGCGTCCAAGATTTCCGCCGGGATTACGACTATCCCGTCGACATCGGCGAAAAGGTAGTCGCCGGGCTTTATCGGAACGCCCCCGCACACGACATCGACATCGGCTGCCGTCATCTCGTGGCGGCCTCCACCGTCAAGTGGGCTGACGCCGTTTGTGAAAACGGGGAAGCCGACTTCTCGGATCAGGTGGACGTCTCGAATCTGGCCGTCGGTTACGAGACCTGCTGCGCCGCGTGCCATTGCGGCGGCGGTGAGGAGTTCGCCCCACGTGGCGGCGGTGCCTATGTCCCCACAGGCCCGCACAACGATGTCGCCAGGATTCAGATCGTCCATGACGTTGATGGTGAGTTCGTACGGGTTGTCGGGACGAGGCGTGCCCGGTTCCACCTTCTCGATCAGCGCCGTCCGTACCGGGCCGAACAGTGTCTTTGAGTCGTCCAGCGGCCGGATATGCCGGTCCATCGCCTGGTTGACGTAGCCAAGTGAATCCATCGTGTCGCAGATTACCGATGAGTTAAGCCCGCTCCGGGTGCGTTTGATTGTGGCAGCGTCGAGGGTCATGGACTTACCTCTTGTTGTAATTCTCACGATTGGTGGAAGGCATAAGCCCCTTCTCCGAACGGGATAGGGTTGGGATGAGGGAGAAGACAGGTCGCCTGGAAACGAACGAATCCTGAATCGAGTTCAGGATGACGATAACGCCTACCCGGTAACGGGGCGGGCGATTGCGGAGTCGATGCGGTCCAGGTCGAGATGTTCAGAGGCCAGTTCGGAAAATCGCTCAAGCTTGGCCGGGTGGTCGAAGTGTGAGAACTCAAGGAACCGCTCAAGCTCCGTTGCGGCCTGCTGCGTGTCTGACTTGACCACGGTCACAGGGACCTGCCGTTTGTCCGCCTCGTAGTAGACGTACTCGACGGGTTGCACGCCGCAGGTAAGGATCAAGGCTTTGATGGGCGTAGCGAGTGCCGCGATGGCGAGGTCCGGGCGATCACCACGCACGAGGACGGCGGCGTTTTCCTGTGAGGCGAAGTAGAGCGGGCCCCAGTCAAGAACGAGTCCGCCGATCAGGACGTTTTCGACAAGTTCGTCGGCATGCTCTTCCCATTCGAGCCATTCGCCGCCTAGGCATTCGTTCATTGCCCGGACGGTGACGGCGACGAGTCGGCGATCTTCCGGAATCGCGCCGATGTAGGGCAGTCCTGCCACTTCAAGTGCAGGAACAACCTCTGTGTCCATATCATGGCCGCGGTGCCTTGGTGCATTGTTGATGACCACCCCGGCCAGTCGGTCACCGTAGACAGGCGCGGCCTCGATCGCAGATTTGAAGTCGGACTGTCCGGACACTAGTACGACGCTGGCGTCTAGTTCGTCTGCAAGTGACCGGTTCACGGCGTGGTTTCCCGAGAGGCCTTCGATTACCGTGATTGCACTTGCATCGCTGCCGCCGGCGGCCTGTGCGGCCTGTTTGACCTGATCGTCAGTAGGATTGCCGCTGACGGTGATGGGATCGATAGCTTTCGCGCCGTCGACGAGTGTGTTCAACGCCACCACATCCACGTCTTCGGCCGCACCGAAGGCTTTGCCAAGTGAAACGGCGGCGCCATCGGCCAGCAATCGCGCTGCGTACGTGGCAGCGAAGGCTGTTTTGCCTGCGCCGGGTGATGTGGAGACGACAAGAAGGGTGGGCATGGGTTCCCTATGAATTGATTTGGGGACCGATATGAGGTCGTTTGTCTGAGGAGCCGCGTGGGCGAGCGCGGGCGTGTGTGCGCACGACCGGATTCGGAATTATAGCGGGCCAGAGATATAACGGGCTGCCAACTAGATCTTCAATAGATATGACCGCGTTGCATATCTGGAGAAAGAGTGAGGTTTGGCGAGAGAATACGAGGAGATACTCGTCGGGAGGCTTCGAAGGTGGCTCCAGTCGCGTGAGTCGAGAAGAAGAATGGGCGCACATCCGGGCCATACTGCGGTTGAAGTGGTGCGAGTTGTCTGAGACGATGGATCGTCGTGCCGAGGTAGCTCAGTTGGTAGAGCAACGGACTGAAAATCCGTGTGTCGGCGGTTCAAGTCCGCCCCTCGGCACCACAAATCTGAACGTGAAAACGGCCTCGGACGCTTTTATGGTCCGGGGTCGTTTCGCGAGGAAAGATTCTCCATTCCGTTCGCCTGACGGACGATTCAGAAGTAACACAGCCTAGGCTTCACGCCGGAATAAGCGCTCCACAGTCCCAATCTGCCAGGGCGATCATGCGGGGTGAGACAGCATCGACCCAGGCCTGTCCAGGGTCACTCCCCATGGCGAGATTGGGGATTGATATGACATAATTTTCCAGATTCCGGAGCATGCCAAGGAGACAGTCTTGGAGCCCTTGTTCCCGGTTGTAGTTTTGGACACCGTTTTCGGCTAGGGTCTCGACGTACAGATCGATCAAGGATGTCTCGTGAGTGCGGCGTTGATCATCCGTGAGACTCCACACAAGGAAATCGGCGAGGTCGATGCCAGGCGGCCCGTGCTGCGCGAATTGCCAGTCGAAGGTGACGATCTGGTCGCCATCGAAGAACAGGTTAGCGAGTCGATAATCGCCATGGTTCAGGGTGAGCGCGGGCACTGAGGCGTTGGACCATATTTGCGCGAGTTTTGGCCCGAGCCTTTCTCCGACCTCGTACACATCCGCGTGCAGAACGGACTTCAACTGGCCGGATACGGCTGTCCAGGCGTCTAGATAAACCTGTTGGCGAGATCGCGCTGACATTGGATCCAGTGGCCGGTATAGCCATTGGTACCCAATAAGCTGCTCACTACCCCACCAGCGCGCTTGCAGTCGGGCAGCGTTTCGAACAGCGGCCTGCGCGTCTTCGATCGATCCGAGACGTGTCTCGTCGCCGACACGAAGATGTGATAGATCTTCCAGCAAGAGAACGAAGTATCCCTCCGCGGTGGCCCCGTAATAGAACCGCGGAATCCGGACGCCAAGGTTCTGACCAAGTTCTGTGTAGAAACCGATTTCCGCCGCGTACAATCCAGCGCGGTCCGCAAATTTTCGAACCTCGTCGTTTGATACGGCGATCTTCGCGACGAGGGTCGGCGGAGCCTCATTCGAACCGCCCGAGTACTCTATCAACAACCGGGCGACCTCTCCGACGAACCCCATCCCCTCGCCGATGGGATCAAAACGAACAGATTCCACCTCATCTGACGTGAGAAACCCGCCGTCCCGTAACGCCCCGGTCAGCCACTCTGGCGTAATGTCCACAATTGTGCGGGGGATTCCCACGTCTACAACGACCGGCGTCTCGGTAAGTTTCCGGTGCCCGGGCCGGGCGTTCCGGGGAGGATTTGATCTAGTTCTGTCATGTCTGCCGGGGTCAGTTCCCATTCGGACGCGGCGGCATTCTGGACGATCTGCTCTACCCGGGTTGCTCCGGCTATCACGGATGACACTTCCGGGTGCGCCAGCAGCCAGGCAAAGGCCAGCTCGACCATCGTGTGTCCCCGCTCTGACGCGAACTTTTCGAGTGACTCAAGCAGGTCGAAGCCTGCATCGGTGGCATGCTGGTCCGCCGTCCATTGCAGTCGCGCAAGACGACTGCCTTCAGGAAGCTCCATGCCTCGTTTGTACTTTCCTGTCAGAAAGCCTGAGGCCAGCGGGTAGTAGGGCAAGATGCCGGTTCTGTAGTTAGCGGCGGCGTGAAGTAGCTCTTTCTCGGGCTCACGTTCTAGCATCGAGAACTCCGGTTGCACGGTGGCGAACTCCGGCCAGCCGTTGCTGCGTGCCACCTGAATTCCTTCCACGACCTCCCATGCGAGGAAGTTGGAACAGCCTATGTATCGGACTTTCCCGGCGGCCACTATGTCGTCCAGCGCCCGTAGTGTCTCTTCGATGGTGGTCAGCGGATCCTGGATATGCATCTGGTAGAGATCGATGTAGTCGGTCTGCAATCGTCGGAGGCTGTTGTCTATCGAGCGCTTCAGGTGCGCGGCCGTGAGACCTTCAGAGTTGACGCCGCTCGCCCATTTCATACCCGCCTTAGAGGCGATGACAACCTCGTTCCGGTAGCCCTTGAGGGCCTGCCCTATGAACTCCTCCGACTGTCCCTCCGAGTACAAATCAGATGTGTCGATGAAGTTGATCCCGGTGTCGCGTGCCGCGGCGAGGATGTCTGTCGCCGTCTCAAGGCTGAGGTTTCCTCCGGCTACCTGGCTTGGGCTCATCTGCCCGAAGTTATTGGCGCCGAGGCCGATGGCTGAGACAAGTAGTCCTGTGCTGCCGAGTTGTCGGTACTTCACGGGCGGGTCCGCTCCATTTTCGAAAGATGCGGGTCAGACGGGCGTATGGCCATACACCTCTACAGTAATCAGGCTAACGGCCGAGATCCGGCATCGTAACAATTGTCGCCCTGTCCCGCGGTGATTCCGATAACGAGTGCTGCCACGTATGATGCGCTTCACAGAGAAAGGGGCTGCTCTAGATGCACCTAAAGGTAAACGATGAATCGCTCGAGGTCACGGTCGACGCCGAGCGCACGCTGTTGAGCGTACTTCGGCATGAGCTGGGACTGATGGGCACCAAGTACGGTTGCGGCGAAGGAAATTGCGGCGCTTGCACGGTCTTGATCGACGGCGAAGCGACGCGATCATGCATTACGCCCGTCACATCGGCCGGCGGACGCGAAATCACGACAATCGAGGGTCTCGCAAACGGCGACGAACTCCACCCGGTGCAGGAAGCGTTCGTGGAGCATACGGCTTTCCAGTGTGCTTACTGCACGTCCGGCTTCATTATGAGCAGCGCCGCCCTGCTAGATCGAAATCCGAGCCCGAGCGATGAGCAGATTCAATCCGCGCTGAGCGGCCACATCTGCCGCTGCGGTGCTTACGTCAGGATTCTTAAGGCTGTCAAATCTGTCTCCGATGAAGGGGGTGCGGAATGAGTCTTCATGAATCTCCGCACGAAGTCGCCCTAACCGTCATCGGCACACCCCGCTGGTCACTTGAGCCGGACCCCCGAACGCCCCCGGGCGACCCGGCGACGTTGCTGACCATCGATGACGACGGCGTCATCACGGCGTTCTCCGGGAAGGTCGAATACGGCCAGGGGATACGGAACGGGTTTGCGATCGAGATCGCGGACGAGCTAGACGTGGCCGTGGATTCGGTGCGCATCATCCTTGGCGACACCGATCTAGTGCCACAGGATCGCGGCACGACCGGCAGCGCATCTACCCGAACCGTCGGGATCCAGCTGCGCCGTGCGGCGGCGACGGCTCGCCTGACGCTGATCAACCTCGCAGCTACACGCCTCGAAGTAGGGGCCGGTTCACTGAAGACGCTGGCCGGTCGGGTGGTGTCTGAAGATGGCTCACACGGCGTCAAATACGCAGATCTACTATCGGGCCAGATGCTAATCGTGGACATACCGGAGGTCGTGGAGGTCAAGGCAGTCGACGAGTTTCAGCTGATGGGACGACCGGCTAGGCGTATCGATGCGATTTCACGCGTTACAGGGGGCGCCAGGTACGCACAGGACGTGGTCGTGCCAGGGATGCTGTACGGCAAGATTCTCCGGCCGCCGTCTTACGGTGCGAAGTTGGTGCAAATAGACACGGCACGTGCCGAGCAAGTGAGCGGCGTGGTGTCGGTGGTGAAAGACGGGGATTTCGTGGGTGTCGTGGCGGAAAGGGAAGATGCCGCCGAATATGCCGTGGAGGCGATTCGAGCACGATGGGAAGAGAGCCGTGACACAGCTTCAGACTGGAACATTCCTGCGCTGCTAAAGGAACGTGCAGAAGAGCCAACCGCGCTCCGTGAAGATGGCGATCTAGACTCGGCATTTTTTTCCGCAGCGCGTGTTTTTGAGAACACCTACTACGTGCCTTACGTTTCCAACGCCCAGATGGAGCCGAGTGCATCGGTCGCACAATGGGACGGCGATCATTTGACGGTCTGGTGCGCTAACCGAGGTCCATTTGCAGAACGGGACAGTCTGGCCGAGATGTTCGGGTTAGACACAAGCCATGTACGTGTGATCGCGGCGGAGATCGGCGGTTCGTTCGGCACAAAGACGCCGACGGTTTCGCACGAGGCGGCGCGGCTTGCCAGGGCCGTCGACGCTCCGGTCCGTGTCTCCTACGATCGCGCCGAGGAGTTCGGGTGGAGCACTGTCCGACCGGCGGCGACGTTCGAGGTGAAGAGTGGTGTGGATGCGGACGGGAAGATCGTGGCGTGGGACTACACGGCCTTCCATGCGGGCGAGAACGCATTCCGCGGGCAGCGCGGGGCCGACACGCCGTACGACGTGGATAACGTTCGTATCGCTGTTGCCGCTTCCGAGTCACCGTTGCAGTCAGGTTCCTACCGATCTCTTGGTGGAGCGACCAACCACTTCGCCCGCGAGGTCCACATGGACGAGATTGCTATCGGACTCGGACTTGACCCACTGGAGTTCCGTCTAAGCAACCTTTCGCACGCCCGTTTAAGGGCATGCCTTGTAGCCGCAGCCAAGACGTTTGGCTGGGCTTATCGTGAGAAGAAGCCCGGCGTGGGATTCGGGCTGGCGATCGGATACGACGCGGGAAGCTTCACGGCGCAGTGCGTTGAGGTATTGGTCGAAAACGGGGAAGCCCGTGTCATCCGTGTGATGGTCGGGTTCGACTGCGGGCTTGTTGTAAACCCTGACGGCGCACGTAACCAGATCGAAGGCTCGATCGTCATGGGCATGGGGACGGCGTTGTGGGAGGCGGTGGAGTTCGACGGTGGCCGTGTGCTGAACGCCGGGTTCGCACGGTACAGGGTTCCACGGATCACCGACACGCCGGAGATAGAGGTAGTGTTCACGGGTGACGACGATATGCCATCTTCAGGTGCAGGTGAGCCCGGTATCGTGCCTATCGCAGCAGCAATCGCTAACGCGGTACGGGATGCTACGGGCACGGCGATCGAGGAATTACCTATCGTGCCGCGGCTGTAGGTTCATAAGCTTCGGATTACTTATGGAGACGAATACTAACCCGTGCAATGGTGGGCCCTGTCGGATTCGAACCGACGACCTGCGGATTAAAAGTCCGATGTTCTGCAGTCGGTATTTGGACTGACTCAGCGAGATTTCAGATCAAACTCACCGCAACGATAATTCTGATCGATGTAATTGCGACACCGGGATCAGGACGCTGACGTATTGCCATACGCCCTTAAGGTGTTGACGCAACATTGGGTGGGGATCCGCGGTCGGCGGATTAGCGGCCTTCCTGTATGAAGTCTGCTATTCGTTCGCCCATCGCTATTACCGTTGCGTTGATGTTGGCACGTACACAGTCCGGCATGATTGATGCATCGGCAACCCGCAGACCGTCTGCGCCGTGAACTTTTCCGAACTGATCCACGACCGCCATCGGATCTGACTCCGGTCCCATCTTCGCCGTGCATGAGATGTGGTGACCGGTCATCACTTCACGCATCATCCATTCATCCAGCGACTCGTCCGATTCCAGATCGGCGTCCATCGGTGTGATGCGGTGATCGATCAACTCGTCCATGTCGGGGCTCTCACCCAACTTCACAAGCATCCGGATGCCATCACGGAATCGTCGGCGGTCCTCTTCTTCCTGCAGATAGTTGTAGTCGAGTAGTACCGAATCAGCCGGATCGGCAGAAGCCAGCCGGATCTCGCCGGAACCTTTCGCAAGGTTGATGCAGAGGTTTGTCTGGATGCGGTCCACATCTGTCCGCAATCCACCGCGGTCAGATCGTTCGCTTGCCGACGTCATCATGTACACGATCATGTCGTTATCAACTGGCGAACCTTCCGCTGTATAGCGGAGTGTGAGTTGAATGCGGGGAGTCATTGAATCAAGTTCAACTTCCGGCTTCGTTTTCCAGTTGACGAACAACATCGGGTGGTCGCGCAGATTCTGGCCGACTCCCGGCAGATCAAGCATCGTGTCGATACCGTGTTCGCTCAGGTGGTCTGAGGGACCAATGCCGGACAGCATTAACAACTGTGGCGACCCGATGGCACCGGCGCTAAGGACGATCTCGTCCGCTTCTACCACATAAGTCTCGCCCCCTGATTCCACTTCAACTCCCGTTGCAAGTGGTGTGGTTCCAGACATGTCGAATACGATGCGACGGACAAGTACGTCAGGGCGGATCGTCAGGTTCAGGCGATGTCTGGACTGCCCCAGATAGCCTATGGCGGTTGACCATCGAATACCCTGGGGATTGTTCAGCGCCAGCGGACCGACACCCGTGCTGCCAGGGGCGTTTGCGTCTTCGCATGCCGGAAATCCGGCGGCGAGACAGGCCTTTTCAAATGCCACGCTAGGAGGCAGCCAGGTCTCGCGTGGAAATCGGTGGCAGATGATCGGACCGTCAGATCCGTGGAAGTCTCCGGGGTCGTCCTGATATGTGGTATCGGTCTCGATCTCGCGAAAGTACGGGAGCATCTTCTGGAAGCTCCACTCGTCGTTACCCCATGACGCCCAATCGTCGTAATCCTCCGGCATCCCGCGAAGGAAGATCTGGCCGTTTATCGCGCTTGAACCGCCTGTTACACGGCCTCGAGGAACCTGTATCTCTGCCTGGTTTGTCGCCCGGGCGGTGAACTTCCAGTTGTGTTCGCTGGTCGTGATCTCGGTTCCGGTCGCGTATCCGTACTTGACCTCGTCCGGCAGCGAATCGATATCCGGATAGTCTGGTCCGGCCTCCAACAGGAGGACCGAGTGGTCCGGGTCTTCCGTCAGCCGTGTCGCGATGGTCGCTCCGGCCGAACCTGCTCCGATAACGATGGTGTCGTACTTCAATTTTCTAGATCCCGTCGAAGAACAACCGCGGGTTGAGCGCGGCGATTGAAATATCGTGTGTTGTGCAGGCGATCGACAACGCACCCAAAATGAAGAGTTACGGCTGCGGAGAGAAAGGCGCTGCGTTCATCATCTGGGTGGACTGCTTCAAGATCAGTCCTTTGGTCATCGGCTGATACTCGTTGATCCATCGGGGATCGCTCCGGAACGCTGCACGCGCTTTTTCATAGTGAGCGTAGTCTTCGTACGCCCAGATGTGGACGACTCGGTTCAGGGTTCCAATATCTGTGTAGTACCAACCGGCAAGTTTAATGCCGTGGTCTTGGCGTACCTTGAGGCCAACTTTCTCGACGGCCTCAAGGTATTTCGGGACCTGGCCGACCGCTATGTCGTAGGTGCGCATGTCGTAGATCACGGGTCGGCCTCCCTGAGAAATTTTTGAATTGCTAGAGCATGTTCAATGCATAAAGCCAGACCGCGGCAATAGAGTCAAGCCAGAGCCGGAATATGACGGTTGTCTTTTTCTACCCGAATAGATCGACCGTAGAGCGCGAGAGTTCCTTTGCACACAATGGAATTACCTTTGCAGACGCTCAACGTCCGCCCATGTACCGGAGTCGATCGACGCCTCTGCAGCGAGGCCGGTCAGTTGCAGAGCGACGGCTGTTGCTGATCCAGTGCGGGTTTCGTCACCTGTTCCAATCCCGGCGATAAACGCAGCGATCGATTCGTGCATGCCCGGCCAGCCGGCGTGAGGTTGTTCCGCCGGGCAAGATTCGCTTCGCCACTCCGGAGTCTGCCTTGAACGAATACGTAACTCGCCCCGGAACAGGTCCGCTTCAAGATCACCGTCACTTCCGTGAACGGTTATATGCGCTCCAAGTTCTCCCACAGACTGGATATTGGCGGCAAAAGTAGCCCAGACGCCTTCGTAATCAAGCTGTACGAGAGTCTGTGACTGCATCCTGCCGGTTACTCCTGCCCCATCCTGCACAAGCACACGTTTCGGCGTCTGTCCGAGCACGCGGTTGAGGGGGTCCAGGTACCACGGTATGAGTTGGCATGCCAGGCTTACGTCAGATCCCGGCACCGGACCCCAACCGGATGTCATCGTCACGGACGCGCCGTGTGGCATGCCGATAACACCTGTGGAAATTAGCGTAGCCGCATGGTCGACAACCGGTAGATACGATAGTTCAAGATCGGCGTGTGTGATCTGACGCGCTGAAGTCAAGCGTTCTATCTCGACGTGAAGCTGGTCACGCCTGTTAGATAGCGGTGGTTCGTAGAACACGGGCAGGCCGGAAGCGAGCGCAGCACCGATAGTGACCGCATGCTGGTCTTCTGTCACGGCGATCATGACGGCGTCGACCACGCCCGGATCGAGGAGCTTTTGAAAATCCGACGTGATGAGGGCGTTCTGGCCAAGTGACGCCCGAGCCGCGTTCTGTGTGGAGTCACTTCGGCCTGCGGCGGCCGCGACTTCTATGCCACGGTTTTTTACGATAGCGGGCAGATAGGCGTTAATCGCCCATGAGCCGAAACCGATGATTCCAACCCGAATGTGATGTGGATCTGACATAGGCGACATCGTACGGGAGCGTACAGCACCTTGACCCTCTCACTTGAAGCGATATACATTTGAGTTGTCCCACTACCATAGATTTTCGAGCGGAAGTGGCTCAGTGGTAGAGCATCACCTTGCCAAGGTGAGGGTCGCGAGTTCGAATCTCGTCTTCCGCTCCACTAGAAATAACTTAATCAGAAACCCTCGCTACGGCGGGGGTTTTTGTGTTGTTGGCGTTTGCTGACTCAATTCACACGCCATCCTGACGAGATCTGAACCCGGGTGCTGGCGATGACGGCGCGTGCGGGTAGCTTTGCAGCAAGTTCAACTGTGCCCAGTGAACGATAATCGGTCAGCGCAAGGCAATAAAAAAGGGCCGCCCGCTGACGGACTGCCCTTTCTCGTTCAGATCTTTGTTATCGGGGTTAGTGGGCGTGACCACCGCCACCGCCACCGCAGCCGCAACCACCACCACCACCGCCACATCCACCACCGCCGCCACCGCCGCATGCGCAGCCGCCGCCAGCCTGGCCGTGTGGGTCTTGCTGTGCCTCTGCGCCGCCACCGCAGCCACAAGCGCCGCTGCCACATCCGCCTGCGCTGGCGAAGTTCGGGTTAGAGATTACAAATCCGCTGCGCTGCAGGCCATCGACGTAGTCAATGCTTGATCCCTGCAAAAGTGGGGAACTCTCAGCGTCAACGACGATTTTTACGCCGAAGTACTCAACAAGAGTGTCGTTCTCGGTTGGCGTCTCTTCCAGTCCGAGGATGTATTCAACGCCGCCCGCCGCACCAGGAGCTAGAGAAATCCGGATAAGACCATCACCGGCATCCTGCTCGGCAAGTACTTCCTTAAATTTTGAGGAAGCAGCCTCAGTAACCGTGAGAAGGGTCGAGTTCTCGATCACCATGTAGTTCTCCGTATCTCCAGATGGTCCAAACAACTATTTGACCATTGTACGCAATGCCGTCGAGTAATCGCGCTTTTTCTCGAGATTAACGCATTCCGTCGCGATTCACTTCACCAACAACACATATCGTATACCAATAGTTCCAAGACGCACTAACGGGGCGTAACATGGTTTATGTGACTTTAGTAACGAACGGTTCCGTAAGAATAGTCCGATTATTTGACTGGTATCGCAATCCGAGAATTGCCTAAAGGTCATCTCCCCGGTGGGTAGTTCCCTCAATAATAGCATTAGCTTTCCCGGGAACCCGACTCAACCGATCCACCTCACACTTAATTCGAAATATGAATGGGGAACCCCTCGCACATGGATGAGTTAGACCGACAAATCATCACTATTCTGGAGAAAGACGGCCGCGCCGCCAACGCAACGATTGCTCGTAAGGTTGGTGTCAGCGAGGGAACGGTTCGCCGGCGGCTAAAGCGCCTGATCGGCGATGAAATTATCAAGGTGATGGCCTTCCCGGACCCCAAGGCTCTTGGATTCGAGTCCGAGGCGCTTATCGGCGTGCAGGTGGACCCGGACAAGATGGACCAAGTTGCCACAGAGCTTTCCAACCTGGAAAACACACGCTGGGTGGCGTTGGCGACCGGTACCTTCGATATCTTCGCCTGGGCGATACTGCCCGACGCCGAGAAGCTAGGGCGCTTTCTCCGTGAAAAGGTCGGCGTGATCCCCGGCGTGCGGCGCACTGAGACATTCGTAACTCTGGCGATCCGCAAAAGGGACTACGGCCTCCCGATCGCCTAGCTGATCGGTCGGCGGTCAACGATTTCGAAATAAAAGGATTTCCGGGGTAAATTGGCATCGGGACTTGCGGTAAGTCCTCCAAGGCCAGAAACTCTCTCCTCCGCTTGTCGTCAGACGATTGGCGACAAATTGGCGGCAAGTTGCCCTTTTTCATACAGGAGCATTGATGACCACCGCGGTCTCCAAACAAAATCGCACACTTTTAGACGCCCTCGTCCCGTACAGAGGCATCTGGGTGGACATCGCGACCATCATCGTCGGCAGCCTCGTGATTGCGGCGTTCGCGCAACTTAAGTACACCCTCCCGACCACGGTCGTTCCGATCACCGGACAGACCTTTGCGGTCTTGCTTGTGGCGGCCACCGTTGGGTCTAAAAGAGGCGGACTTGCAGCGGTTTTATATCTGTTTGAGGGTTCCGCCGGGTTGCCTTTCTGGGCGGGCGGCTCATCGGGCACGATCTGGAGCATCGTTTCCGGCGGCTACATCGTCGGATTCATCCCCGCCGCGTTCTTGGTCGGATTCCTGGCCGAGAGAGGTTGGGACCGCGGGCCGTGGCTCATTGGTGCTCTGGTGCTCGCCAACGCCGTGATCTACGTCCCTGGACTCTGGTGGCTCGGCCACGAACTGGGCACAAGTTACGGAAAATCTCTGGAGTTCGGCCTCTGGCCGTTCATTGTGGGTGATTTGGCGAAGATCGTCCTCGTGTCCCTGGCGTTGCCTACGGCATGGTCTCTCTACAACCGATACGACCCCCGTTCTGGACATTCTGGGTCTTCCGGGCGCGAATCGGATTCCGACGGTAATCTGTAGGGGTCCGGTCGCCCTCTCTGGTCACTGGATCCCACGCCGTTAATTACTTCCTGTCAGGCCGGAACATCCCGGTCTGACACACACATATTCGAGGCCCATATGTTCGGGCCAATCGCGGGGAACAACCAGATGTATCGAGACATGACCTGCGGCGAGCCGCGCCAGACAGACTCCGACAAAATCATCACACTCTCCGGCTGGGTGCACAGGCGCCGTGATCATGGCGGTCTTACGTTTATCGACCTCCGTGACTACTCGGGCCTCATGCAGGTGGTGTTCAACGAGGACACCGCCCCGGACGCCCACACTCTTGCCGGTGATCTACGGAGTGAGTGGGTCGTACAGATCAAAGGCACCGTTCAGGAACGCCGGGCCGGCGCCGAAAACCCTGACCTTCCGACCGGATCGGTTGAGTTGATCGCGTCCGAACTTACGGTCCTGAACCGATCAGAAACGCCGCCGTTCGAGATCGAGGATGACCTCAACGTCGCCGACGAGACCCGGCTTCGGTACCGATTTGTGGACCTCCGCAGGCCGCGGATGTACAAAAACTTGAAGCTGCGTCATGACGTGATCCAGTCAGCTCGTACCTACATGGTGGCTGAGGGTTTCTTGGAGATCGAGACGCCTATCCTGCTGAAGTCGACCCCAGAAGGCGCTCGTGACTACGTCGTGCCGAGCCGGGTCCACCCGGGTACGTTTTATGCGCTCCCACAGTCACCACAACAGTTGAAACAATTGTTGATGGTCTCCGGAGTGGACCGTTATTTCCAGTTTGCTCATTGTTTCCGGGACGAAGACCTTCGCGCGGACCGTCAACCGGAGCACACCCAGATCGACTTTGAGATGTCGTTCGTTGAGCAGGAAGACGTGTTGCAGGTACTTGAAGGTCTGTACACGACGATAGTGGCGCAGACCCGGCCTGTCCTGCAGGTACCCACTCCGTTCCCGCGTATGACATATGCGGAAGCGATTGAGAGATACGCGACAGACAAGCCGGACATTCGTTTCGGCATGGAGGTTTCACGACTTACCGACGTCGTGGTTAACTCAGGATTCGGCGTTTTCGAGTCTGTGGTTGCCGGTGGCGGAGCGATCCGAGCGATCGTCGCGGAGGGTTGTGCCGACTACACTCGGCGGCAAACGGATGAGTTGATCGAGTTCGTCAAGAGCAGCGGTGCGCAGGGTCTGATCCCGATGCACATCTCTGCGAGCGTGGCCAGCCTGAATGAGGTGACGGTAGATGACATCCGCTCCCCCATCCGCAACCACGTATCGCTGGACACGCTAAAGGACATCGCGAAGACGGCCGGAGCGGGACCGGGCGATCTTATTTTGATCATCGCCGGGCCTGAGGGCGTCGTTAACACCGCCATTAGCAACCTGCGGGGTGAGATGGGTCGTCGGCTTGAGCTGGCCGATCCCAACGTCTTCAATTTTGTATTCGTCGTCGACTTCCCGTTGTTTGAGTGGGATGAAGACCGCAACGGTTGGGCTGCGATGCATCACGTGTTCACCTCGCCACGACAGCAGGACCTCGCGTTATTGGATACAGATCCGGGAGCAGCGCTCGGGCAGTTGTACGATCTCGTGCTGAACGGCGTTGAGCTTGGCAGTGGGAGTATCCGCATCATTGATCGCGCGGTGCAGGAAAAGGTGTTCGAGTTGATCGGACACTCTACGGAGCAGGTTGACCAGAGATTTGGCCAACTACTACGTGCGTTCGAGTACGGAGCACCGCCCCACGGCGGGATGGGCCTCGGCCTGGACCGAATCGTGATGTTGCTTGCGGGAGAGGACAACATCCGAGAAGTAATCGCCTTCCCGAAAACACAGGCTGCAGTGGATCCGCTGTTCGATGCCCCCGGCAGGATCACGAATGAACAGCTCGAAGAGTTGTCAATTCGCGTAGTCAATTCTGACGGATAACAGCAGCCCACAAAGGGTACACGCACCGCTGCCGTGAACTGCGGATTCGCGGTGATATAATTTCGGACACCCTCCAATCGTGAGCCGAGGGTTATCGCGGCACGGGAGAAATCGAATTTGAAGGTCACCCAGGACGAGGTTGTGGACCGGCAGGCGCTGCTCCACGTTGAGATCGAAGACGAACGGCTTGAAACGCACCTACAGCGTGCGTATCAGAAGCTCGTCCAACGGACCACCATTCCCGGTTTTCGAAAGGGCAAGGCGCCCCGAAGGCTGTTCGAGCAAATGGTCGGTCGGTCAGTGCTGGTTGAAGAGGCGCTCGAAACGCTTGTTCCCGACGCTGTTGCGGCGGCGATCGAGCAAGAAGATATCGACTCGTACGGCACGCCTCGTGTGAGCGTCACGGAGTACGAACCGGTCCCAAAACTTGATGTCACTGTGCCTCTAAGGCCGACCGTGAATCTTGGCGATTACGCCGGGCTTGATCTGGAAGAAGAGCTGGAAGAGGTAACGGACGAGCAGGTGGACCAGGCCGTGGAGCAGGCTCAATTCAGCCTCGCCACATGGGACCCGGTGGAGCGTGCGCTTGAGTCTGGCGATCTCGCCGTGCTAACAGTCCTAGGCAAAGCGGGCGACGAAGAGGTGTTGAACGGCGATAACGTTGAGTTCATCCTCAGCGACGACAACGAGACGCCCATCCCCGGTTTTACCGATGCGATCATCGGCATGGAGTCCGGCCAGACCAAAGAGTTCACGCTCGACATCGCGGAAGATTTTCCAGGCGAACAGGTCGCCGGGAAGACTGTCGAATGCAAAGTAGAATTGTTCGAAGTCAAATTCCGCAATCTGCCCGATATCGACGACGATCTCGCCCGCAGTGTCGGACAGGGTTATGAGTCGATGGATGAGATGAAGACGGGCCTGCGAACGCAGTTTGAGGAAACGGCAAGTACCGCCGCACAACGACAGCTTCAGGAAAAGATCCTGGATGCTTTGCTGGAAACGAGCGTGTTCGAGATCCCGCCGTTGATCGTTGAGCACGAAGCGGAACACGTACTGAATGACCAGCAGCAGGCGCTGGCCCGCTATCAGGTTTCGATGCAGGATTATATGGAGAACGCAGGAAAGAGCGGCGAAGAGATCCTCGAAGAGGCCAGGGAATCCGCTTCGACGCGACTCAAGCGGACGCTCCTTGTCGAAGAAGTCGCAAAAGTCGAGGAGATCGAGGTCTCTGACGAGGACGTGGAAGTCGAAATCGAAACCCTGATGGCGAACGCGGGGCCCCAGGCAGATCGATCTCAAGTCGAGTCAGACGAAGCGCAAGCTTCGATCAGATCGATGGTTTTGAGACGAAAGTCCGTCGAAAAGCTGGCGGAGATAGTACAGTCAAAGGGAGGGACGCCCGCTAAGGCCGCAGCGACCGATGCTGAGGACACCGCGGGCGATGACGAGAACACGGACGAAGAGTCCTCTTAGGAGTCTGTCGACTGTTCCGTGGATTAACGAATACACCGCACGCATACGCAGTCACCGAGCCAGCTTGAAGAAACACCGACCGGGACAACCCGGTCAATTGGATAAAGGACATCTGAATGCTGATGAGGCCTGAACATTCAATGCAGCGTCCCGAAGACATCGTTCCGATGGTCATCGAGACAGGCGCACGCGGCGAACGAGCCTTCGATATATATTCGCTCCTATTGAAGGAACGGATTATCTTCCTTGGCACCCCGATCAACGCCCAAGTGGCGAACGTGATCGTCGCGCAACTTCTGTATCTGGACCGGGAAGACCCGGACCGGGACATCAACATGTATATCAACTCACCCGGTGGGGTGATCTACGATGGTCTTGCGATCTTCGACACGATGCAGATGCTTCGGGCCGATGTTTCCACGATATGTGTGGGCGCCGCAGCCAGCATGGGCACCATCCTTCTGGCAGCTGGTCAGAAGGGCAAGCGATACGCCCTGCCGAACTCAACTATCCACATGCACCAGCCGCTTGGCGGGGCGCAGGGACAGGCTAGTGATATCGAGATCCACGCCCGTGAGATTCTGCGGTTGCAGGACACCTTGCGCGGAATTCTTGTCGATACCACGGATCAGCCATACGACACGGTCGCCCGGGATACCGACCGGGACCGATTCATGACGGCGGATCAGGCGGTTGAGTACGGACTCATCGATGAGGTCCTCAAGAAGCCTGACGATTCGGCCGAAGGTGACAGTCAGGCAGCCGATTAACTTACCCATCTAAAAGCTCCCTATATGAACGGGGCACTGTGCTAACAACAGGCGTCAGGCTCCGATCGGCGAAGGCTCGGTAGAGGCGATGACAACAGACATTCCACAAGGCCCAGAAGGTCCCGGCGGCCAGCCTCCGGAGACTTACGTTTGTTCTTTTTGCGGTAAATCGCAGCAGGCGGTAAGGCGGCTCATAGCTGGCCCGTCAAAGATATTTATTTGCGACGAGTGTGTGGACCGGTGCCACCAGATCATCGCCGATGATCAGGCGCCGATCGCAGCGGTCCCGCACGGTCTGCCTCGTACTCCACGCGAGATTTTCGAGCGGCTCAACGAATACGTGATCGGTCAGGAACGGGCCAAGCGTGTTGTCAGCGTTGGCGTTTACAACCACTACAAGCGTGTGTGGCGCCCGGTCCCGGATTCCGATATCGAGCTGGCGAAGACAAACATCATGTTGGTCGGCCCGACGGGCTCCGGCAAGACGCATCTCGCGCAGACTCTCGCCCGAATCTTGGACGTTCCGTTCGCCATTACCGACGCAACTCCGCTTACTGAGGCCGGTTACGTCGGCGAGGACGTGGAAAACATCCTCCTGCGCCTGATTCAGGCTGCGGACTTCGACATCTCCCGTGCCGAGCAGGGGATTATCTACATCGACGAGATCGACAAGATCGCCCGAAAAGCGGCGAACCCATCGATCACGCGTGACGTTTCAGGTGAGGGCGTCCAGCAGGCGCTCCTGAAGATCCTTGAGGGATCAGTCGCAAACGTTCCGCCACAAGGTGGGCGTAAGCACCCCCACCAGGAATTTATTCAGATCGACACTTCGAACATCCTGTTCATACTTGGTGGCGCTTTCGAAGACCTGAACGCGGTGATAGAGCGACGTCTTTCAGCTGGCTCGAGCATGGGCTTCGGCAGCAGTGGCGTGAACCACACGACCGAAGAAGACCAAGATCAGATCTACACGCAGGTCACGCCTGAGGACTTGCTTGAATACGGGTTCATCCCGGAGTTCATTGGCCGCGTGCCGTTGAGCGTCGGCCTGTCTGACTTGAGCGAATCACAATTGGTTCAGGTGCTTACCGAGCCGCGAAACGCGCTCGCCAAGCAGTACCAGGCTTTGTTTGAGATGGACGATGTGGAGCTTGAGTTCACGCCGTCTGCGCTTGACGCAATGGCATCTGACGCAAAGAAACGACGCGCCGGAGCACGTGGGCTACGTGCCATTCTCGAAGAAACGCTGCTCGACATCATGTACGAGATTCCCTCGATGGATGCCGTAGAAAAATGCATCATTGACGCGCCGACCGTCACCGACGGGGAACCGCCGGTGCTGCTCGACGGTGATGGGTCCAGGGTTGATTTCGAGATGCCGGAGCGACCAGCCGCATAGCAGAACGAGTGACGGAACCAGAACGGTGATGAACAACGGGGTTTCGACGCTGACGCGTCGTAGCCCCGTTTTCGCGAACGCCAGATACCCGGGCCTTTATTTTGGGGTCAGGCCCGGCTCTATTTCGGCGCTAAGATCCAGCGCATCACCCTGCCCCGCAGAGTTGAGATCGATTCTGCCATCGCCTATGGCTGCGAGGGTCGCTACAAGCAAGGGACGCTCACGTTCCACCCCTGCGGCACGAATTGCTTTGAACAGTGGAAGGTCGTCGTCCGGAGCAGTCCGTAGCTCTTCGATCGTCCGCTCCCCGATTTCGGACCAAGCGTCTGCGTAATTCTGGCCTGAAAGAGAAAACCGACAGTAGGCGACGACCGGGCCAAGGTCCAACGCTTCCGTTGCCACGTGGATCATCACGCCGGACTCGTTCGCACGGCTCCGGATCAGCTCCCAGATAACCTGGTCGATCATGCCGATCGGCCCGCCAGGGAGTGCCGGGTGCAGGTTGACCATGATGAAATGCTGGCACAGGACCGGGGCGATGAGCATGTAGCCAGCGGTCACGGACACATCAACGGAGTAGGGTTCAAGCATCTCAAGAACCGCTTCATCAAACTTCCCGCGTAGCTCAGACCATGGGGCCCGTCCGTTGTCGGTCCTGAACCTCTGCGATGAGAGCACGACCAGCGGGATCCCCCGTTCCTCAACGAGGTCCATGTAGCTATCAGTGCCTTTGTGCTGCCCGCGCTCGCGGTTAACGAACACAAATTCAATCTGTCCGTTCAGCGCGCCCGAGTCGATCGCGTCCAGCGCAGCGACCAGCAGGCCGCGAGAGCCCTCTCCGCGTCCGGTGGAGAACCATCCCAGCTTTAACGGAGCGCCGGGCTTCTGTGTTTCAGCGCTGGTCATCGGGGCTATTCGCCAAAATCATTTGGCTCGTCGTCAGACTCTTCTGGTACGAACCGCATCTGTTCTGCAAAGGCGGACTGTAGGCGGGTCACCTTGAGCTCGGTCGCCGACAACAATTCGTTGCACCGTTTTGCCAGTCCCATGCCTTCCTCAAACAGGCGTATTGAGTTGTCAAGAGACAGCGGCCCTGTCTCAAGCTTGCGGACCGCATCTTCCAGCCGGGAGAAAGCATCTTCAAAGCTTTCCGGTTCCTGATCCGCTTTGGAATCGGCGTCCTGTTGTGCCCGTCTGGGACTCATGATTGATTCGTTCCTGTCGTGTGGAATTCGGCTACTGATTACTATCGATCGGAATCACCGAAACTGGATTTCAGGTTATCAGCGCGTGGGCGGGCCGTCACCGCGCCGCGGTCGCACCTCTATCGCCTCGGCGCTCACCTCACCGTCCATTAATGCAAGCTCAAAGGAGTCTCCCGGGGCAAGGTCCGTTACAGAACTGATTATCGACCCATTTTCTCCTCTGACGACTGCGTAACCACGGGAGAGGATCGCTGAAGGGTCCAGGGCCGATAACTGTAACTCCAGTGATCTGAGTCTCTCTCGATGGATCGCCAGGGACTGCCCAAGTGCCTGGCCGGCGGCCCTGAGGAGTTCATCGACACGCTGTCCTGGGTGCCTGGTTTCCGGCGCGAGAAATGCTAGGCGGTCAACCGCCTGTTCGAGTCGCATTCGATGATCTGTGGTCTGTCGAGACGCCCGATCCGAGAGTCGGTTGGCGAATCCGGCCACTGCGGCGGCCAGTTCGCGCCGGTCTGGAACCACGATCTCGGCGGCTGCGGACGGGGTCGGCGCTCTCACGTCTGCGACGAGATCGGTGATGGTGACGTCTGTCTCGTGTCCTACTCCGCTCACGACGGGTATCTCGGAACCGAAAATGGCCCGTGCCACGATCTCCTCGTTGAAAGCCCACAAGTCTTCAAGGGAGCCGCCACCGCGGGCCACGATGATGACATCAATACCCGGGTCCAGGTTGAGCGCCCCTATCGCCTCCACAATGCCCGGGGCCGCGGCGTCACCCTGTACCGCTGTCGCCGCGAGGATAAGTTCTACCAGTGGGTACCGGCGTTGCAGGACGTTCGTGATGTCCTGAATGACCGCCCCCGTTGGGGACGTCACCACGCCTATTCGTTTCGGAAACGGCGGTAGTTCACGTTTGCGTGCGACGCTAAAGAGCCCTTCAGAGTCCAGTTGCCGTCTGAGAGCCTCAAACGCCTGCTGTAGCGCGCCGACGCCTTCAGGTTTGACCATGTCGACGTAGAACTGGAGGTCACCGCGCACTGTGTATATGGAAACGCGACCGTGAGCGAGGACCTCAGCCCCATCCTGAAGAAACTCGGCGCCACGTGCCGGTCTGAACTGGACACAACGCATCGCGCCTTCGGCGTCGCGTAGCGTGAAGTAGTGGTGCCCGGACCCGGCCCGGACGTGGTTCGAGACCTCGCCCCTCACCCACAGATCGGAGAGGCTGGGGTCATTCTCAAGTAGATCCTTCAGATAGGTAGCGACCTGAGAGACCGTATATGCAGTCTGCGTGGTCATAGGCTCGATAGGCCCCGGTGGGGCGGTTATCTAGATGGACTTATTTCGAGTTGAATGTTCAGATCGCTACGATACTTCTGCCCGATCCGTTAGTCTCGGACCCGTTCCAAATACTCGCCCGATCGGGTATCTACCTTGAGCACTTCGCCCGCGCTGATAAACAGGGGCACCGTCACCGAGATCCCGGTCTCCAATTTGGCCTGCTTGGTTGCACCGGTTGCGGTGTTGCCGGCCACGGCCATCTCCGTTTCGACGACGGTGAGGTTTACGGTGATTGGCGCTTCCACCTGGATGACGCTGCCTTCGTAGAAGAGCAGGTCCAGGCTATCGCCTTCCCTGATGTAGTTCAGGGCATCGCCAAGGACCTCTTCAACAACCGGAAACTGGTCAAACGTATCGTTGTCCATAAAGGTGTGAAGGTCGCCCTCTGAGTAGAGGAACTGCGACGACCGACGGTCCATCGGGGCGACGGTAAGCTTGTGGTTGCCGTGTACTTTTCGCTCAAAAACGTTGCCTGTCTTAACGTTGCGCAACTTCATCGTGAGGGTCGGGGGGGCCTTGGGCGCCTGGCGATGCTGCCACTCCATGATGGTGTACACCTCTCCCTCGAAGAGGATGCTCATGTTGCGCTTAATCTCACTTGAGCTGATGGTCATTTCTGGTCCTTGAAAAGGTACAGTTGGGAATTAGTAGCCGGTGGTGGTGGCGGCACATGGTGCCGTTATGATGGTTTGCCGGGAGTTCTAAGTCTCTATCTTGGGAGCGTGGCTGAGCACTCGAGCCTTGCCGTTTTCCAGCACGACGACATCCTCTATCCGAACGCCGCCCCAGCCTGATATGTAGATTCCTGGTTCGATGGTAAACGTCATTCCGTCTTCAAGTTTGGTTTCGACCCGGGATGCGACCCACGGTGCTTCATGGACTTCCAACCCCACGCCATGTCCGAGGCTGTGTCCGAACTCATCCCCATACCCAGCTTCCACGATAACCGCTCGTGCGAGGCTGTCGGCGTCAGCACCTGTCATGCCGGCTTCGATGCTCTCGATGGCGGTCAACTGCGCCGCAAGCACGGTGTCGTACACTTTCTTGAACTGATCTTCCAGTTCGCCGACGACCACGGTGCGTGTCAGGTCGCTGCAGTAGCCCTGGTATCGAGCACCCATGTCGATGACGATCGATTCACCTTCTTGGATTTTGCGATCCCCGGCCCTGTGATGCGGGAGTGCCGCGTTAGGGCCGGAACCGACGATGGTCGGGAATGAAAGCGACTCGGCGCCCTGTTCCCTGACCTTCACTTCTATGCGCCATGCGATCTCGTCTTCGGTATCGCCGACGGCAATGGTTTTTGCGACCTCTGCGAAGGCATGGTCCGCGATGTCAATCGATCGTTGAAGTAAGGCCAGCTCGTCGGAATCTTTAAACGCTCTTAAACCGAGCGGAACACCGGTAGTCGGGACAAGGTCTAATTCGACCGCGCCGTTTTCTACTTCCGTGGTAGCCGCTTTGAATCGATCGAGAAGCTGGACTGTGACGTTGTCCGCCTCGAAGCCGAGGCGTTTGACCCCGAACTCTGCGAGGAGTCCCGGCAGCCAGTCGAGCCGTCCCGTAATCCTGTCTACGCGATAGTCCGGCGCCTGGTTACTGGCTTGCTCCGTATAGCGGGAATCGGTGGCCAGCACCGCGCCGTCCTGCGTTATGAACAGATAGCCGGCGGTTCCCACAAACCCCGACAGATAACGTCGATTCTCGTCGTCGGTCACCAGCATGGCGTCGACGCCGAGTTCCTCAAACTTCGAGCGAAGGTTGTCGATTCGGCCGGCGATGGCGCTCAAGCAGCGCCGCCTTCCCGCAGGTGGTGTGTCATGTGCTCCAATGCGTACAGGTACCCGCGCCAGCCGAGGCCCGCGATCTGCCCGACCGCGATCGGCGCTATGACCGAATGTCGCCGGAACTCTTCCCGTGCGTGGATATTGGAAAGGTGGACCTCTATCAGTGGCAGCCCGGCGTCACGCAGAGCGTCCCCAAGTGAGTAGCCCACACCGGTCAGTGCAGCGGGGTTGACGACGATACCGTCGACACCACCGGAGTTTTCTTGGAGGAAGTCGACGATCGCGCCCTCGTAGTTGGATTGGAAGAACTGAACCTCTACGCCAAGTTCGCTGGCGCGATCGGTTATCGCCGCCTCGATCTCGGGGAGCGTCATGCTTCCGTATTGACCGGGATCCCGGCGTCCCAGGTTGTTCAAATTAGGTCCGTTTATGACGAGTATTTTGGTCACGCGATATCAGTTCTCCCGGCCCAACATGCTACGCGAGCGTATTACGGGCGGTGTCGTTTCGAAGCGTGTCGGCAGATAGGGTACAACGTCGGTAGGTATCGAAGCTTCCGGGACGTCACCCACTCCTGAAACTTGTACTCATACAAAGTTCAGCGTCGACGCCAGAAATCAGGCCTAATCAACCCCATATCTAGGGTGCAGTCCCACCCGCACGAGGGTGGGACTGCAGGTAAACCTTACGAGCCTGTTCCGTGGAGACGTACGTGTAGATCTGAGTGGTGGCCGGGCTGGAGTGGCCCATCAGGTCCTGCACCACCCTGAGATCGGCTCCACCATCAAGCAGGTGCGTAGCGAAGCTGTGGCGGAGTGTATGAGTGTGGAAATTCGGGTCCAATCCTGCCTGCAGCGCATAGCGTTTTACCAGACGCTCCACGCTTCTGGTGCTCAAGCGTCCGCCATATCGGTTCAGGAACAGAGCCGTTTGTGGTTGTCGATTTGCCAGCTCTTCACGGGTTCTTTGGACGTACTCTGTAAGAGCCATTACAGCTGGCTTACCGAGCAGTGCAATCCGTTCTTTGTCGCCTTTACCAACAACCCGAAGCTCCCGGAACTTAAAGTCGATATCGCCGACGTCCAGGGAGCAGATCTCAGCCACTCGCAGCCCTGATGAGTACAGGACTTCCAGAATGGCCCGATCGCGCCTACCAATATCGGTGGCCGCGTCTGGCGTCGCTAAAAGTGTCTCGACTTCTCGACGGGTCGCTACCACTGGAAGTCGGCGGTCAAGCCGAGGGGACGTGATCAGATCAGTCTGGTCGCGCTTGATATCGCCGCGGTCACCCAAGAATCCGTAGAAGGCCCTGAGCGCAGTAAGTTTACGACTGACACTGGACTTGACATACCCGAGCTCAAGTAGCCACGCGAGATAGTCACGAAAGAATCGGCGGTCGGCTTCGTCCAGGTCAGACACGCGTCGCAATCGCAAAAATTCGGCATATGAGGCAATGTCCGATGTGTAATTGCGGACGGTGTAAGCGGAAAGTTGTCGATTTGTGCGCAGATGGTCTCCGAACTCGATGATCATTGTGCCCCAGAGCGTATCGGAAAGATCCTGTTCGAGTACGCGTTTGATACGCCGACCCTGACTCGAACGGTTAGTCATTGCGCTGTTCCTGTTACAGGGGCGGTAATTCGAGCACTCCACAGACCGGAGTTATCACAACACGACCGAGACGGATGCGTCTTCTGACTCGCCATCCGACACGGCCTCCGGGGCGGGGCCATCGTAGTCTTCCTTGGTGACACACTTTGCGCCGTTTCGTCCACGGGCAACAAGCAAGCCGCCGCACTCAGGGCAGGGCTCTTTAAGCGGCCGAGCGTCGGTAGTAAATTCGCAATCAGGGTAATGCTCGCAGCCGTAGAACGGACGACCACGCCCTCGCCGTTTCCGCTCGAGCAACTCGCCTCCGGTTTCCGGACATTTGACACCGGTCTCAACGCGAATGTTGGAGGTGTGTTTGCAGGCAGGGAAAGTTGAGCAGCCAATGAATTCGCCATTCCGTCCGATCCGAATGACCAGAGGGCTTTCATTACCTTCTTCCGCGCACGTCGGGCACATTTCACCAGTTGGTCTTTCAAGTTGAGAACGAGGGACCCTCTCTGATTTCTCTTTGGCCTCACTGCACATTTCATCGAAAGGACCGTAAAACTCATGGAGCATTGGGATCCACTCGATGTCACCCCTGGAAACTTGATCAAGTTTTTCTTCCATCGAAGCAGTAAAGCCAGTATCCATGATGTCCGGGAACCACTGGACTAAATAGTCACTTACAACGATACCCAACATGGTTGGCTTGAACCGAGTTCCTTCACGCTCGACATAAACCCTGCGCTCAATTGTGGAAACAATGCCGGCAAACGTGCTAGGCCTACCAATACCGTTTTCTTCCAGAGTTCGAATCAACATGGCTTCCGAATAACGGGCCGGCGGTCGGGTGAACTTCTGTTCAGACTTCAACTCGTCCAAGTTGACTGTCTCGCCTTCATCCAACGGGACAAGCGATCTTGAAGTATCCGGTCCGTTCTCTTCGGAGTCATCAGACTCGGTAATCGTATCTCTCGCCTCTACATAAACCGCCCGGAAACCCTGGAATTTCAGGACTGAACCCGTTGCACGGAGCGTGTAGGAGGTACCTGACGGGCCTCCAGTGGCTTCGATATCAACCGTAGTGGCGTCAGAGATCGAATCAGTCATCTGACTCGCGACCATCCGCTTCCATATCAAATCGTACAGTGAACGCTGATCCGAGCTCAGGTGCGCCGCAATGCTCTCGGGAGTTCGCATTACGGAAGTCGCCCGGATAGCTTCGTGAGCCTCCTGGGCATTCTTACTGCGTGTCCGATAGACGCGTGGCTTTCCAAAGTAGTCGGCGCCGTATTTGTTCTTGATGAAATCACCAATCTCAGCGACCGCGGTGGTTGCAAGGTTCGTCGAGTCGGTCCGCATGTAAGTGATCAAGCCGACCGGATCACCCGAGCCGAGTTGAATCCCTTCGTACAATCCCTGAGCCGCTCGCATAGTTCGCTCAGCACCAAAGCGCAATCGGCGCGCAGCTTCTTGCTGAAGGCTGCTTGTGGTGAACGGGGCAGTAGGGCGAGATTTTGTCTCGCGCTTGACGACTTTCGTGACCTGGTATGCAGACGCCTCAAGATCAGCGACGAGTTTTGCTGACTCTTCTTGATTATTAACTAGATATCTGTCCGATTTGGCATCCCCACCCTTGCCGTCGATAGCATGCAGAGTCGCCCTGAACTTCAGACTGACATCGACAGACTTCGCAAGACGTGTAAGGACGGACCAGTACTCAACCGGATTAAACGCCTCAATCTCCCGTTCACGATCGACGGTCAAGCGAAGTGCGACCGACTGAACCCGTCCTCCCGAGAGGCCTCGTCGGACCTTGCTCCATAACACCGGAGAAATTTGGTATCCAACTACGCGGTCTAAGATGCGACGAGCTTGTTGGGCGTTGACCATGTCCATGTCAAGAACACCATAGTCGGCGAACGCCTGGTCAACCGCGGAACGCGTGATCTCGTGAAAGACAACCCGCCGCACTTCCTTGCCCTCCAATGCCTTTGGACCAAGCGCCTCTAGTAGATGCCATGCGATTGCCTCACCTTCCCTGTCCGGGTCGGTTGCCAGGTAAACAATGTCCGCATGACGCACTTTTTTCTTTATTTCGGTGAGAACCACGCCAGATCCACGCTCTAATGAATAGATGGGCGCGAAATCATTATCGATTTCGACGTTCATCCCCGACGAGGCTAATCCTCGCATGTGACCCTTCGTTGCGATCACATCGTATTCAGACCCCAGGAATCGACCGATCGTCCTAGCCTTTGCGGGCGACTCGACGATGACAACGTCTGTAACCGGCATGGGATTTGCCTTAGCAGTAGTTTCTGATTTCGCTTTGGCCAATTTCTACCTAACTGTATTATTTTGTTGCGCTGCCGTTAGCGTCCTGCCATTTTGAGAAAAGGCAATATACATCATGTGCCGGGAGGATTTTTATCCCAGACTGACTCACGCCACAGACATGGTCAACCATAAATCACGTCCACCGAAAATCGGCAGGGGCAACTGCGTCAACGAGACACGATCCTGCGAGCACAAGAGCTTCGCTCCCCGCGGCTGCGCGGGTCTCGTACCGCGAGTATGCGGGCACCGAACTCATCACTTCATTTGACGAGATACCGGTATGGCGGAGAGGGCGGGATTCGAACCCGCGGTACCGTTGCCGGCACACACGCTTTCCAGGCGTGCCGATTAAGCCACTCTCGCACCTCTCCGCAGAAATACCGGACGCCATTCATTACCGTCCATGCAGAAACACTACCAGATGCAAAAAACGGGAACGAGTGGCGGAGAGGGCGGGATTCGAACCCGCGGTACGTTGCCGTACACCGCTTTTCGAGAGCGGCGCCTTAAGCCACTCAGCCACCTCTCCAACGGAAGAGTATAGCAACGGAAACCGCTTTTTGATTGCGCTGGAGGCACCAAAAATAACGTCATTGTCGGATATCGTTTACCTTGACCTGATACAAACTTGCCTCATACCATGATCTTGACCGAACCGGTCAATAATGCGCCACAAGATATCAGTGCGTTTACATGAGTCATCATTTACGGCGAATCTCTGCGCCCGGGTGGCTCGTCTGTTTTTTTAATCGCTTTTCAAGTTCTGTGCACCCTTCGGCTGTCACATGACAAGTAACTTATGGGTGGGCGTAATCCTGGCGGCCGGTATCGGCTCCCGGATGCGATCTTCCACCCCAAAGCCGCTGCACACGCTGTGCGGTCGTACGCTGATCGAACAGACGGTTCGCACGCTGCGCGAAGCTGGTATCGAGCGCGTTTTAATCGTAGCGTCGCCGCTGCTCGCATCGAATCCTCAACTACTTGAGATAGTCGATGGAGACATCGGCGAGGGTGTATCCGTCGCCATACAGACCGAACCAAGAGGGACAGGACACGCCCTGCTCTCGGCCTCGGACGTGGCGAGCCAGACGACACACATGCTCGTAGCCAACGCAGATATGCCGCTCATCACGGCTGACACTGTTCGATCGATGCTCACCACGCACACCGACCTGAACGCATCGATCACGCTATTGACGGGGAGGGGCGAAGTGCCGGCAGGGTTCGGGCGAGTCGTACGTGACTCGGATGATCACGTGATTGAGATCGTGGAAGAGGCAGATGCCGATGAAGCAACGCTCACCATCGACGAGTTCAATGCCGGTTACTACTGCATGGATACAGACGTTGCATGGAGCTTGCTTGCGAGTCTGGAACCGTCAGCAATGGGCGAGATTTACATTACGGACGTCGTATCCGCTGCGGTGAAAAACGGCGCGCCCGTTGAGGCGGTGTTGGTATCCGACCTTTCAGAAGTTGCCGGTATTAACGACCGTACGGAGCTCGCTGCCGCAGAAGCGGTAATGCGGGCCAGGATTCTGCGACACTGGATGATTGAAGGGGTGACGATGATCGACCCCGACACCACTTACATAGACTCAGGCGTGACCGTCGGGCGGGACACGACCATCAAGCCCGGAAGCCACTTACTAGGTGAAACTCAGATCGGCATCCATGCCGTTATAGGCCCGGGCACGATCCTGAAGGACACCCGGGTGGACGACGGGGCGGTCATTATCTCCTCTCACGCCGAGTCGGCTCATATAGGTGAGAGGGCGACCGTCGGCCCCTTCAGTCATCTGCGACCCGGTTCGGTGATCGGGCCGGATTCGCATATCGGTAATTACGCAGAGGTAAAGGACAGTGTGATAGGCCACGGCGCTAAGATCGGTCACTTCAGCTATGTGGGAGATACGACGGTAGGAGCCGGTGCAAACATTGGTGCGGGAACGGTTACCTGCAATTACGATGGTGATGTAAAACACCGGACATTCATCGGTGAGAACGCATTCATAGGCTCCGGTTCCATGCTTGTGGCACCGGTATCGATAGGACCCGGAGCAAGCACAGGGGCGGGTTCAGTAGTGACGCATGACGTGCCGGCCGGGGCACGTGTCGCCGGGGTACCGGCCCGATCTATTTCAGACCCGGATTCGAGTTAAGGAGTCGGTGACTAGTTGGCCGATCTGCTTGATTCACCAATCAGACGAGTTCAGATCAACTCAGGAGCCCAAAACACAGGACATGAGTAATTGCGAAGACCCCGGCGATAGAAGCCGTAATAGACGACCAGGCACCGCGATTGCGCACGGACATATTTCCGGCATGAACAACGGCGCCTCCTCCGAGGATGAACCTCCCAGTACGAGCTTGAGTCGAAATTGCCTGCG
>CAUZKS010000002.1:0-39844 GCA_963580625.1 Dehalococcoidia bacterium
AAGCCAGGTTTTCACGACTGATGTCCAGATCGGGCGCGTGACCATGCCGGCTGTAATCAGGGAATTGGATTAGGTAACGCACGATGGCAGCTTCAAACAGCGTTCTAGGGCTGTACGACACACCAAATGCAGGCGCCGACGCCATGGACGGACTCAAGTCCGCCGGGTTTGAGCTTGGCACTTTTGACGTGCTCACCGGCACACCGTATCCGGAGGGCGCGTTCGGCGAATACGTCCCCCAGCACAGGCTATTCCGGTTCCCCTTCTTTGGGGCGATGGTGGGCATCACTCTGGCCATCTTGTTTACGGCCGGCACACAGCTCGCATATCCAGTAATTACCGGTGGTAAGCCAATCTTGGCCGTATTCGCCATGCTGATCATTGCTTACGAACTAACCATGCTTGGCGCGGTGGTAGCGACCGTGATCGGCATCATATTTGAGTCACGTCTACCGAACCTCAACCTTGGCGCCTACGACACACGGATAACCGAGGGTTACATAGGTGTCGTGGTCGAGTGCGAGGACGACCGATTGGAAGAGGCACGCGGAGTCCTACAGACAGCCGGCGCTCTGGAGATCAAAACGGCTTGAGTCTTCGAACGACAGAAATTTCGCGCAACGTCCGATCCCGCTTCGCGGGCCGTCGTCTGCTCATCGTGCTCGCATCGTTTGCCATTCTGACGACCGCATGTGTGCAGGAAAGCGGCGCGTACCCGATCGAGACCTTCACGGAGATGCACTACTCGCAGGCGTATCGCTCACAGGAGATTCCACGTCTGAGTGGTGTTGAGTCTGCGGTCGCATACAACGGCGAGGGGAACGCCCAGACCGTGTCGGACATACTCCCAGCGCGAGAGGCTCACGCGTACGACGCCAAAGATGGAGCCGAGTTATACAGGATTAACTGCTCCGCATGCCATGGACAGGCAGGCCTCGGAGACGGACCGGCCGCAGCGCACATCACATCGCCAAATTCAGCATGGGCCACAGACAACGGATCTTCGTATAACGGACCGCCAAACCTCCAGGTATCGCGTACCCGAATAAATGAAGATGCAATGTTCGGCATCATCAGCAACGGAATCCTTGTAATGCCAAGGTTTGGTCCGATTCTTTCGGAAGCCGAGATCTGGGATGTGGTGCGGTACATCTCCGACACATCAGGAACCGGACTGGGACAGTAAGTCCTGAGGCAGCACGGTCTTAAACACGGATCGTAAGACCCGGAAGTCACCAACCGGCGATACCATGGAACCATGGGACTCGTAACGGAATTAACCACACCCTCGGAGTACGGTACCGGGGCGCGGTAAGTAAATTGAGCTACGCCGTCATAATCCGCACCATCTCGATAACCGCCCTGTTATTGGCGGTAACCTTTCCGTTGTCCGACGGTGTGTCCCTGCACGCCCAGTCAGGCGACACGACCGGCAACGACGGGTCGTCTGGGATCACGATAGGACCCGATCAGGACCGTGAGTTTGAGAAGCGCGCTCAGAGCCTGGAAAAACAGCTGATCTGCCCTATCTGTCCCGGCGAGACGCTCGATCAGTCCTTCGTCCAGATTAGCCAGGATATGAAGCGCATTCTTAGGGAGAAACTTCAGGAGGGTCAAGACGAAGGCCAGATAAAAGAGTTCTTCGTAGCTCGTTATGGCACAAGGGTGCTGGCAGCGCCGCCACGGACCGGATTCAACCTTGTGACATGGATCGTCCCGCCCATCGGCATCGCTCTGGGAGTCGTCGGGCTGTTTTTTGTGATGCGACAGATGCGTCGTGGCAGCGCAAATCCAGTTGCGGCGGGAGTTGGGGGCATGATCCCCGACGACTCCGTGGGTGGCGAACTGGACGACTATCTCGCAGAGGTGGATCGCGATCTGGCGATAGATGATTCCTTCGATGGCCATGAGGGCGACGACAACGACAGGAGCTCTGAAGCCTAGATGGCAGATCTCGGGACGATGTCTATGATGCTTGCGTTGGCGTTGGCGGTCTACGCTGGAGTTGGTTCGGTAGCGGGCGTCAAGCTTGGCTCCGGCGACCTCGTGATGAGTGCGAGGCGTAGCGCCTACGTGGCCGGCCTCGCACTGACCGTCGCGGTCGGCGCGCTCGTGTACGCATTCGTCACACATGACTTCTCGATCGAGTACGTACGAGGTCATAGCGACAGGGCGCAGAGCCAGGCGTTCACGTGGGTAGCGATGTACGCCGGTAACGAAGGCTCCCTCCTCTACATCACCGCCATCTTCACCGTGATGTCTATGGTCGCAATCTACGTAACTCCCCGGCGTCTCGAGCCGTCACGCCCGTACATAATTGCCATCCTGATGGGGATCAGCGTTTTCTTCCTCACCGTTCTACTGACGCTCGCCGACCCGTTCGCTCCTGCCCTTTTCGATGACGGCCGTGGCACCGGCGTTAACCCCCTCCTGCGACACCCGGGCATGTTCATACACCCGCCACTCCAAATGGCGGGGCTTATAGGCGTCGCTATCCCGTTCGCGTTCGTCGGCGGGGCGATGATCGCCGGGCAGACGCGTGACCAGTGGCTGGACGCCGCCCGGGTCAGCGCAATCGCCGTCTGGGCGACACTAAGCGCGGGCCTGCTTATAGGCGCATGGTGGGCTTACACGATCCTCGGCTGGGGTGGATACTGGAGCTGGGACCCGATCGAGAACGTGGCCGTCATGCCGTGGCTGGTGCTCACCGCGTTCATCCACTCAGTGATGGTCCAGAAGCGACGTGGCATGTTCAGGATGTGGAACATCGCCCTGCTCTCGATGGCGTTTGTGCTGTCGCAGTTTGGACTGTTCATCAACCGTGGCGGTCCAGTCGTATCGGTCCACTCATTCGGGGCCTCGACTATAGGAGGCGTGTTTCTGGGCTTCATGCTGTTCAGCCTGTTATTTGCGGTCGTAGTGTTCCTGTGGCGCTACCCAATGCTCAGGAGTGACCGGCCACTTGAGTCGTTCTTATCCCGTGAAGCAAGTTTCCTTGTAAACAATTTCCTGTTCCTAGGGGTGACATTCGTGACCCTCTGGGGCGTCCTGTTCCCGCTGTTCTCTGAGTTCGCAAACAACGAGACGGTCACCGTTTCGGCCCCCTGGTACAACCAGATAAACGGCCCGATCCTGCTCGCTATCGTCATTCTGATGGGCATCGGGCCACTGTTGCCCTGGCGTCGCACCACCGTGACAAGCGCGCAGCGATGGCTCAGTATCCCTATCGGCATCAGCCTCGCGACGATGGCCCTGCTCTGGATATCGGGCGTACACGAGTTGTGGGCGATTGTCGGGTTTGGAGCACTCGCCATGGTCATGTCGGCAGTGCTTGAGGAGTGGTACCGCGGCACGATGGCGCAACGCCGGGCCGGTCTTAACTTTGCGACCGGGTGGTGGCGTATGGTGAGCGGAAACCGGCCTCGACACGGCGGTTATATCGTGCACATCGCGATAATCGCCCTTGGCATCGGAATCATCGGCACGAACTTCTTTCAACAGAGAGCCGATGTAGTGCTCGCCCCGGGGGAAAGCTTCACCCTCGACGAATATCGGGTCGAATACATCAGCACGGAGAACGAACAGCGCGTAGACCGGATTTCAGAGTGGGCGAACGTCAACGTATACAAAGACGACAAACAAATCGCCAGCCTCGCGCCGTGGCGCGCCTTCTACCCGGTGTTCAATATGGCTTCCGTTCGCGCCTCCGTACACAACGTCCCCCTTGTGGATATCCCCGGGCTGCCGTCATATCTGGACCCGGGTCTGGAAGACCTGTACATAGTCCCCAGCGAGTTCCTTGAAGATGGCCGCGTAGTACTGCGTATCAGCATCAATCCGGCGGCATGGTGGCTCTGGGTGTCGGGTCCGATATTTGTCATTGGGACGATGATCGCCCTGTGGCCGGCTCCTCTTCTGGAGCGTCGTGCCATACCAGCACGTACCCGAACCACTCCCAAGCCTCGGGCTGCCAGTTCCGTAGGTGTGTGAATCTTGTTTCGAAACAAAGTGTCATGCCAATAGCTCTTGGGGCCATAGTGGCCCTTATTTCGCTGGTCGTAATCTTCATCCCATTCATACGTCGATCCGGCGCAGTGCTATCAGCACGGCACGCCAGCGAGGTCGAAGGGCTGACGAGGCTCAGATCTGATCTTTACGATCAGATCGGTCAATTACAGACCGACTATGGAGCGAATACGGTCACAGATGAGGATTATCAGCACCAACTCCTTGAACTGAGGATAGGCGCCGCTGAAACGATAAGACTCCTAGACCAGCTTGGTTATGAAGATGAACCTCAGGACGCCCCGGCAGCACTGAAGCGAGAAGTGCTCGAGCAAGAGATCGCAGCGCTCAGACAGGCCGATTCCGAACGGAATATTAAGACCGGTGAAGATTCGGAGTCCGGCGGCGCCTGAAAGGCAGAGTTAAGGAACAAGTGATAACTGCCCAATTGATATCTTCAAGAAGGCACAGGACCTACATAAAGGTCCTGGCTATCACGGCGCTATTTGCCGTTATCGCCCTGTTTAACAACAACGTCCTCGCGCAACGCCCTACTCCGGAACCCGTGGCAGGAGCGGTTAATAACGGCACCGCGGGCGCCGAAGTTCCAGATGGCTTCGAAATTGCTCTCCTCGGCTTCAGGGACGGCAATTTTGTTAATCAGCAGATCGCGACCGTTAGCCCGGACTTTCCATTGTTCGAGTTCACGAATCTGATGCAGGATGAGGACATTCAGTATCGACTCGCGTGGGAGTACGGCGGTGTCATGGATCAGATCTTCCTAGTTGATGAAGCCGATCCACAGAATATGCGGGTCATCATTTATGAGACAACAGACTCGCTGGAAAATATCAGAGTAGGTGCGCACGCGACCATCATTCCGACGGTGGTCGGATCTGATCGCCTTATGGGCGCCCTGGACCTGGTTACGATTCGGAATGACGGCGATCGCACATTCGTTCCGGACCCTTCGAACCCGAATTTCACCGGCTTGGACATGCTCAGGTTCAGCCTTCCCAGGGGATATGAAGAGCTGGCGGTAGATAGTGTCCTGCCGCAGGGCCAGTTGCTCGAGATCCCTACGGGATTCGCCATGACGAACCCGATCCCTCCGGGCGAGCACGAAATCCTATACAGCTACGCCATTAACTACTCCGGCACCAAACTTGAGTTCACCAGAACGCTTGCGTTTGGAGTTGATGAACTCCGTGTGCTGATCCCACCTGAGCTTGGCGATGTCGTGGCGGAAGGCATGAAACCCACTAAGACGACCGAGCTCGGCGAGACGGTGTACAAGGAGTATTCTGGGACTGGCTACGAGCCGGGCTTCAAGATGAATTTTGCGATCGTTGATCTGCCTCAACCGGGGTTGTTCAAACGCATGAACGAGTCGATCCCCGGCGGCAACGCCGTCATGTTCGGCTCTGTAATGATTGTTGTGACAGTGATGATGGGATTGGTCGTGTATGTTCTGGTCACCACTCGCCGTCGCGGCCGTATGGAGATTCTCCAGCAGATCGTGGATCTGGACAAGCGGTTTGAGAAGGGCAAGATCGACGCCAATGAACACCAGGCGAGCCGAAATGCGCTAGCCGCACGCGCTCTTGCGGTAATGGACACCGAAGCGCATTTATCCGAAGACCGGGATGAGGCTGCCAAGAAGTAGAATTCCTTCCCCGGGTAGGTGCGGGTCGGTGTCACGACAGGGGCGTCACTTTCAAGTTCGAATCTAAGGCATTAGCAGAGTTTGCATCGTATATGAGGTCGTAGAATTGCAGTACGGCCTATACCCACCTGTCCCGAGTTCCTCACCACCTCTGAATGACACAACGAAAAATCATCGGCTTCGCAGTTTTAGTACCCACAACGTTGATCGGATTACTGCTGATCTGGGCGGTCATCCAGAACGACGGCAATCCCGGTGGACTGGCCGTCAATCAAACGCTCGGCGAGCGAAACGTATCTGCTCAAGAAGGAGCCAGCTTTGAGCTCCCGTCTATAGACGGCGACGGCATGGTGCGACTATCTGACTTCCTCGGGAAGGTCGTGCTCGTTGATTTCTGGTCCTCGTGGTGTCCACCCTGCCGACAGGAAAGTCCCGCTCTGGAAGCCGCTTACGAGGATTTTCGTGATCTCGGAGTCGAATTCGTCGGCATCGCCATATGGGATGTCGAAAGCGAGACTCGCAAGTTCAGGGACGCCTTCGAGCTCAAGTACCCGATAGTGTCCGACTCAAACGGCAGGGTCGCCGTGGAATGGGGTGTAGTTGGAATCCCCGAGAAGTTCTTCGTGGACCGTGAGGGTCGGGTCGTGAAGAAGTACGCCGGGCCGATGACGCGCGACAAGCTCGGGTTGGAGCTTCGGGAAGTCCTGAAGATGAGCCCGGTACCCGCGGCTGCGCTTCCGTGACAGTGTTCATTGACAGTCCATTCAACAAAAACATAGCGCTTCCGTGGAACCTTTGTTCTCCCGCGCCCTTGATGCGTATGGGCCTCTTCCACCGGTAGAGGGGGCACCCGGCCCCGTTACGCGCAATCCGACGCACTTAGCTCATGTATGACCCGCCGTTGAGGTTAATGCTCTGGCCGGTGATGTTTTTGGATCTGTCAGAGGCCAGGAACGCAGCGAGTTTGCCGACGTCCTCGGGCGCCTGTTCCCTGCCGAGCGGAGTCGATGCTTCGAGTCGTTGGTCGAACACCTGTCGGCCGGTTAGCACGGTCTCCCCGGATTTGATCCGGTCACGCTCTGCGATCTTCTCCCACAGCGGGGTCCACAGCAGTCCCGGGCATATACAGTTCACGTTGATGTTGAACTCCGCCAGTTTGAGCGCAAAGCCTTGGCTGACGTTGATCGCAGCGGCCTTCGAGGCCGAATAGTGGGCGAACCCGCCGGTCCCGCGTCGACCCGCTCCCGAAGCAATGTTAATGATTCGCCCGGATCGACGCTCCGATAGGTAGTCCTGAAAGCTGGACGTCGTGTTGACAATTCCGATCACGTTGACGTCGTAAGTCGCCTCCCAGTCTTCGGGGCTCGGGCTGCTGCGCTGCCACCAACCGGGCGCGCCTCCGACCCCTGCGTTGTTGACCAGGATGTCGATACGGCCAAGATCCGTTATTGCGGTCGAGGCCAGTGCGTCCGTCGACTCTCGGTCAGTGACATCGGCCTGCACGGCAAGCGCGTTCTTGCCAAACGACCGGACCTCATCTGCCACAGCCTCTGCCGCGACAAGGTCAATGTCCGAAACCACGATGTCGGCCCCGCGCTGAGCTAAAACAAGTGCAATCCCCTGCCCTATGCCACTCCCTGCACCGGTAACGACTGCGATTCGATCATCCAGTTCTGGCACTAATATCTCCCAATTCCGCCGGCCAAATAAGGGCCCTCTGAGTTCAGTTAAGGAACGCTCCGCCGTCTACATTGAGTGACTGTCCGGTAATGTTGCGGGCGTCCTCCGATACGAGGAATACGATGGCGTCCCCGATGTCCTCGGGAGTCTGTTCCCTGCCGAGCGGCATCAAGTTCTGCACGGTGCGATCAAACACCTGCCGGGGCGTCAAGCCTTCGTAGTCCGGGTTTGCGAGCGCGTACTTGGCGCCTACCTGCTCCCACATCGTCGTCCATAAGAGGCCCGGGCACACGGCGTTTACGTTGATATTGTCCCGCCCGAGTTCGTTGGCGAGCGACTGCGTATAGTTGATGACGGCCGCCTTTGTGGCGGAGTAGTGCGGGAGCGATGGACGGCCCTGTCGCCCTGCAATGGACGCCAGGTTGACGATCTTCCCGAATCCCGCCGATTTCATGTGCGGGATCACGGCGTCGGTCACTATCGCCATCCCCTTGACGTTCACGCCAAAGGTAAAAGCCCAGTCTTCTTCCCGCGAGGTCTCGTGCTCATACCATCCGGGCGCACCGGCCACCCCGGCGTTGTTGACCAGCACATCGATCTTGCCAAACTGGCTAATCGTTTCCGACACCATCCGGCTCACGACTTCCGGGTCGGTAACGTTCGCAGGGATCCCCACAGAGCGAACACCCATCGCTACGATCTCGGTCGCGGTGCGCTTACAGGCGTCGGCGTCGATGTCTGATACGACTATGTCCGCGCCTACCTCGGCCATCTTTATCCCGATAGCGCGCCCAATGCCCGTCGCACCGCCGGTCACGATGGCTACGCGTCCGGTTAGGTCTCCCATCCGATCCCCGCTCTGTTCCCCATTTTGTTCCAAGTCAATCTCCAGTTTATTGGTTCCACACGGGCGCCCGGATTATACTTCCGATCCAATTTCTAGAGATTCAGGTTTCGCAACAAACCCCGGATTGGCGATTTCAAACCAGTGGCTATTTCACGTTCAAAGGCACTTGATCACGCCTACAAGGTTCTGGAACAGCCCCGCGCTCATATGCGGTTGACGCTGACCCAGACCAAATCAGGTTTGTCGCTCTACTACGATGGTCGCGTCATGACGCGGGTATTCGTCAACCGCAGCGGTCTCTCGGCGGCGGCGGCGATGGGCGAGGCGTTGCGGGTGCGGGTGCCGAAACTGGGTGAGAGCGTCGATGCACGCGTCTCGTCGGGGGTGGTGTTCAGAGTCCTGGCACTATCGGCGCTCGATTATCGCAACGAGTTGTCGTTTCAACTTGCCACCCGCCTGATCGCCGAGGCCAGAGATATGCAAGGGACGCGCGGCACCTCGGAAGCGTAGGCCCTCAAATTGGTTGCACCGGGTGGGGTCACGTTGCAGAGGTTCGTTGCGACTTGGCGGGGGCATTTCTAGAATTCACTTTGCATTCGATTCATTACCTGCACGTAAGAGCACATGCCACTTCAAGATCTTCCGGCCGGACACGAGTTCCCCCCCGAGTCTCTGATCATCACTGAGACCGAGGCCGCTGCGTATACGGCGGCGGTGGGAGATACATCGGCACAACCAGCTGAGCGTGTTCCATCTATGGCCGTCATCGCCGCCGGGTTGTCGCGCTTCATCAAACACCTCGGGCTGGCGAACGGCACCGTTGAGGTGGTCCATGCATCGCAAGAGGCATCGTTCAACCGGCCCGTAACCCCGGGAGAGACTCTCGAGATACGGGCAACTTTGAAATCAAACGCCGAACGCAGAGGAAGCCGCTTCGCCACGGTAGAGATGTTGTTCGTTGACGAGTCCGGGAAAGAGGTCGCGAGCGCGAGCAGCCTAATACTGGTGAATGCGACATGACGATCCGTCCCGGCGACATGCTGGATTCCATAGACCGCATGGTGACGCAGGCGCAGGTTGAAGCGTACGCCGACGCCGCTGGAGACCCCAACCCCATCCATTTGGATGCCGAGTTCGCGGCCAAAACGCCGTTCGGCAAGCGTATCGCCCACGGTATGCTTACCCTTGCGATGGTGTCAGAAATGCTCAATTCCGCGTATCCGAATAACTGGGCGTCCGGGGGGCGTCTTAAAGTACGATTTCGCGCGCCGGTTTTCCCGGGCGAGACTATACACGTAACAGGTGAGGTCAAAAAAGTGACCGAGTCGGACGGCGTGCGGTCGGCGGAAATCACTGTCGGCGTTAAGAAAGACAACGGCGAAGACGTGATTACAGGGCACGCGTTCGTCCAGATGGACTGACCTTTATGCAACACCGCGGAAGCGGTCCGAAGTTCCGGAAGTTTGCCGGTTTTTAGGTAGAGCTTTTGACGGCCCAAGAGACACAACATTTGATCTCGATTGCGGTTGACGCGATGGGCGGCGATAACGCCCCGTCGGAGATCGTGCTTGGAGCTGTCCAGGCCGCACGCGAGGGTGGTGTTTCTATCATCTTAGTCGGCGATCCCGAGTCCGTTGAATCCGAGCTTGCTAAACACGACGTGGACGGACTTCCAATCTCAACCGAGCCGTCCGAAGGCGTGGTGGATGAGGGCGAGGCCCCTGCAACGGCGTACATGACCAAACGGAACGCCTCGATCTTCCGTGCCGCCAGCGCAGTCCGTCACGGGCGTGCAAAGGCGCTTGTGAGCATGGGATCGACGGGCGCTACGATCGCGGCCGCGACCGTGGTTTTCGGCACGTTCAAGGGGATCGAACGCGCCGCTCTCGGGGGGCCGCTTTACGGCCTTGCCCCTGGAACGATCGTCATGGACATCGGCACGAACCTGGACTGCAAGCCACAGCAGCTTGCCGACTACGCAGCACTGGGGGCCGTGTTCTCCAAGATAGTTTTCGGCGCCGAGAATCCTCGTGTAGCACTGTTGAGCGTTGGCGCTGAGGCAGGCAAGGGCAATACACAGGTGAAGGAAGCCACCACGCTTCTAGAGATCAGCGGCCTGAATTTCATTGGCAATATTGAAGCCAACGACATCCCGTATGGCAGAGCCGAGGTGGTTGTGTGCGACGGTTTTGTTGGAAACGTCGTGATGAAATTGACGGAGGGGATCGGCGAGACTCTGTCAGCGGATATCCGGGAAATGATGGCCGGTCGACTACCCGACGCCGAGATCGAAGAGATCTGCCGACGGATATATGAAACGACGAATCTCCCGGAAGCGCACGGCGGAGGCCCCCTCTTCGGAGTGAAGGGCGTGGCCGTCGTCGGTCACGGAAAGGCCATGGCCCCAGCCGTCTCCCGCGCTATCCAGACCGCCAGAATGACCGTAGCCTTAAATTACATAGAGCAGGCCGAGGCGGAGTTGAACAGACTCCGCGGGGCGGTCGGCACATAGCATCAGAACTGGACGCTCCGTTGTCTGAAAAGTCGCGCAGCACGCTCATAACCGGCGCATCCCGGGGAATCGGGCGGGCAATCGCCTTCCGGCTGGCCCGACAGGGCCACCGCATCGCTGTGAACTACAACACCCACCCGGGGGACGCGGAGGAGGTGGTGGAGACCATCAAATCTGAGGGTGGAGAGGCGATCGCTGTACAGGGCAGCGTTGCAGAGCGCGAACAGGTGGACGCCATGTTCGCCGCTACGGAAGAGGCGTTTGGTCCCGTCCAGATCCTCGTGAACAACGCAGGGATCATCGACGACGCCCTCATTCTCCGGATGAAGGACCAGGCCTGGGACCGTGTGATCCAGACCAATCTGAACGGCACCTACTACTGCTGCCACCGCGCCGTCCCTGGCATGGTGAAGGCACGCTGGGGCCGCATAATCAACATCTCGTCTGTCGTTGGGATCAGCGGCAACATCGGCCAGGCTAACTACTCGGCTTCGAAGGGCGCGATTCACTCGTTGACCTACTCGCTGGCGAAGGAACTCTCTTCGCGGAACATCACCGTGAACGCCATCGCTCCGGGATATATCGAAACGGCAACGGTCGACGGACTGCCCCAGAAAACTAAAGACACGATCATGACCTGGATTCCGATGCGTCGATTCGGCGTTCCAGATGAGGTCGCCGTCGCCGCCGAATTCCTCGCCAAAGACGCGGCCCGTTACACAACCGGAATCATCCTCCGAACCGATGGCGGCATGGCCATTTCCGGTTCCAACTAACGGACCCATATACGGGCCAGTTATGCAGTCCACTGCCGGGACAGGGAGCGCTAAGTATATGGCATCAAATTCTGGTGACCTTTCTGGCAAGGTAGCGCTCGTTACCGGCGGCTCGCGCGGTATCGGACGGGCCATCGCGCTGGAGCTCGCCACACGTGGCGCCGACATAGCTTTCAACTATTTCCGAAACCACAAAGCCGCACACGAGGCTGAAGAGGCGATATCGGCGCTTGGTGTCCGTTGCCTCCGTACCCGTGCCCACCTTGGCGACTCTGAAGCCATAGACGGTCTATTCGAAAAAGTTTCGGAGGAGTACGGCCAGTTGGACATCCTGGTGAATAACGCCGCTTCCGGCGTCATGCGCCCGGCGTCCGAGCTTGAGAACCGGCACTGGGACTGGACGCTGGACATCAATGCCAAAGCACCGTGGAAGTGCGCTATCTCGGCGGCGAAGCTGATGACGGACGGCGGGACGATCGTTAATCTCACCAGCCCTGGCTCGACCTCCGTCCTTCCCGACTACTTCATCGTCGGTGTCTCGAAGGCCGCACTGGAGTCACTTACACGATATCTTGCTGTGGAACTTGCGCCGAAAAACATCGCCGTAAACGCCGTCTCCGCAAGCTTTATTCAGACCGACGCCGTGACCGCATTCCCTGAAGGCTCGGTAGCGTACGAAATGGCGCAGCGCCCTACGCCCTCAGGCCGTGTGGTCGTGCCGGAGGACGTGGCCCGTGTGGTGGCATTCCTGTGTAGTGAGGACGCCCGGATGATCCGGGGGCAGATTCTTTTGGTCGACGGCGGCGAGATGCTGGTCCGGCGGTAGTCAGCCAGACTAGCGGAGCCAGCGACGTAATCGTCGCCGAACCGGCCCGTATCGCCGCCTCGTCACATATTTTGAGACGAACCACACCACCTCTGGCGCTCCGACCAACACGACCCGTCTCAGTGCCCTTATCTCTTTGGTCGTTTTCTGCGTGTTTTCAAACGCAGGAGCGAAGCTGTCCAGCATCGCCCAGTCGCCGGCAACCTGATCGCTCGGGCCGACCGGGGTGAGAACGATACCGCCGGCCTCTTTCACAAGTAGTGTCCCGGCGGCGAGGTCCCACGAGAACACTGCGCCGGTCAGGGCGTATTGCAGGACACCGCGGGCGACCATCGCTAGCTCGTAAACGGCGCTGCCCGTGGTCCGGGGTTCGCCCAAATTTCCGCGCATCCTTCGATCCACCTTGAACATGAATCGGAGACTGCCGGGGATCGTGGAGAGCCAGCCCCTCTTCGGCCGGTGCGGCTCGTCGCCCGACGGCTTCTTCACGGCGAGTTTCCGATCTCCGATCCATGCGCCACCGCCCTTCCGGGCATGCATGATCTCGAAACCGCCTTCTGCAGGCCACGGGGTCCAGACGGCCGCTGCGACAGGCTCTCCCCGGTGCAATACGCCTATCGAAACCGCGTAAACCGGATGGCCGTTCACGTAATTGGTCGTGCCGTCTATAGGATCGACAACCCAGATAAAGTCGCGGGCGTCAGGCTCATCCTTGGGAGCGTCCTCCTCGCCGAGAATCATGTGCTCCGGGAAGCGTTCCCCCACCATCTCTGCGATAAGCGACTGGCTCGCCCGGTCTACGTCCGTAACCGGATTTGCGCCGTTGCCGTCCTTGGATTCAACATCCAGATCGCCGCCGAATCGCCCGGAGACCAGTTCCCCGGCCGCTTCCACGACTTCTATCGCGTACAGCTCGATTTCCGTAAGCGTTGCGTCGTCCGGGACTGTTTCCGCAGCGTTTTTGCCGCCGCCAAAGCCTGGAGAATCTTGAGTCACTGTCAAACTTGTTGATCACCGTTCTCGTATTGATGTGTGTAGAGCAATTAATCCGGTGGGCGCGGATCGCATCGTCGGCAAGCCGTGTCTTGATTCTACGATCAGCAGGAGGGACATCCGGGCTTGGCTTAGAATTTGACATTCCAAGAATCCCCGCCTCTGACCGGAAAATCTGAACACAGCATACGGTTGCAGTTAACGGTATTCACCCGGCGGCAATTTACATATTTACATCAGGTAGCTCAATGGCATCCAACTTCACCCGTACGTATCACCCGAGACAACGATCTCCGCAGCCACATGTACTCACCGTGTTCATGTTGGCCGGTGTCTCAATGCCGCGAGTGTGGAGCCAACCACACCGGTGCAGAGCTAACCGCGAACCCAAGCATACTGGCAGATCCTACTGGAGAAGATCAGCAGCGCTATAGCACGGGTACCTGCGTAAAATGATTGCAGCAAGCGCGCTGGCTATATATCCGGCGCCACAAGAGGACGCTCCGCCCAGAGCCTGTTCTGTACACACCCACCGATAGAAGACCGAGTCGCACGACTACGACAGATGGAGAGTGAAATGCGCGGCCTGCCAGAAGACATCCGGTTCGAGAACTAAATGGCATTTTTGTTCAAGCGCGGACCGTCCGCTCCCAAATCGGACTGGGACGCCATCAAGACCGTAATCACCGCCGAGGCCCGGCTACAGTCGGTCGGCGAAATACTCCCCGGCCGCAGGGCCGGCGTGCTGTTCCGGCCGTCTGAGCAGGGCAAGTACCCGTTCATCGACGGACTTGAGGGCAAGTTGCGCGGCGTACTTAACGAAGGTCCCGGCGCTACAAAGACCTCCCACGATGTCCAGGTCGATGAACATGGAACACAGTGGGTGATCCTCGAGGACGGCAATTTCGAACATTTGACCAACTCCGTCTTCACGATCGGCAATGCCCTCTCGATAGAGGCGGACCCCGGCATCATGATCGCCGCCGTGTGGGGCACACATTACGCGGGGTCGGCCGCCTACTGGCTCTACACATATCAGCGCAAAACGTTCTACCCGTTCATTCCACGCGGATCAGACGATCGAGATCATCCGGCTGAATTGAACCTCGCGAAGTTGCTGAGCCGTCAAGGCATGGTCATTGAGCGCTCCACGGAACACTGGTACCCGTTGTGGGACATACCGTTCTAGAACAGCACATTCGCCGGCGTATCGACCAGACCAACTCACAGGAACGTTTCCGTATGAACCGATCTCAGAAGGGTGTATCGGATGCCTGAGTTGAAATTTCCGTCGTTGATCACAGCGCCCGGCGAAGACTCAGACGTGTTTGGCCAGGTGCTTTGTGACGTTGGCCCGGAGGTGCGGATTCTCGCGCCCGACGCCGACCTCCCGCCGGATGTAGGCGGTCTGCTTGTATTCGGCGAGTCTGTGTTCGGCGCTATGGCTGAATCACCGCCACCCGCCCTCCTGGCCGCTGTGGAGGCGGACATCCCGGTCCTCGGCGTTGGATGGGGCATGCACGCCTTGAACGTCGCTTTAGGGGGCAAGCCACCGGTCCGGCTGGCTGATTCGATATCCGTCGGTCAACGCCCCGGTCGGGGGGGTCGCATCGTCGAGCTGGGTAAAATGCGCACCTTCCTCACCCTGGGCGGTAAGGTGGCAGCGACCATTGGCGCGGGTGGCCCGGTGGCGACGCCCGGTCCGGGCGAGTTCGCTATACGTGAGGCGGAGAAAGCGTCCGGGCTAATGGCGAGCGCTTACGACATTGAAACCGGCGCCATCGAGGCGATCGAGATGCCCGGCTACCACTGGATTATCGGCGTCGCATGGCCACTCCATCACCTGGACCTTCTGCCTGCCCGATTCGACAACATCGTGGCTTCATTTATAGAGCGTTCAATGGACGCCTGACCCGTCGTTTTCGGGGTCCCCCGAAATCAGCACGGAGATTTTCCCCGAAAACCCCCAACTGCTCGCGTGTGCGCGAGCGCGCGGCCTTGCCAGTACGAACAACTCACTGTTGATAACAACCTTTGCTTGGGAGCACATGAAAGGGTAAAATTAGGTTCGTCTTATTCGTGTTCAGCGCATCGTGCGACTTTTATGTGGAACACGCCCCGATTTACGTAGGCCATTCTCGCGGGATCGACGTCCGTGTGAGGCCCGCACCCCCCCCCCCGATTCAGGAGACCCGCCGTGGTAGGCCAGGACATCGGTGAAGTCCGCCCAATAAATATCAATGACGAGATGCGTAATTCTTATCTGGATTACGCCATGTCTGTCATTGTTTCCCGGGCTTTGCCAGATATTCGTGATGGGTTAAAGCCCGTTCAGCGGCGCATCTTGTACGCCATGTACGACATGGGCATCCGCCCTACGTCTTCGTACAAGAAGAGCGCCCGTATTACCGGCGAGGTGCTGGGCAAGTACCACCCGCACGGCGACACGGCCGTGTACGACGCCATGGTCCGTATGGCACAACCCTTCTCCCTGAGGGCGATGCTTGTCGACGGACAGGGCAACTTCGGAAGTGTGGACGGCGACCCTCCGGCCGCCATGCGTTACACCGAGGCTCGGCTGTCGCACATCGCAATGACGCTTCTGGGCGATATCGATCGCGAGACCGTCGATTGGATCGACAACTTTGACACTTCCCTAAAAGAACCTACGGTCTTGCCGTCCATTCTCCCGAACCTGCTCGTAAACGGCGCAGCGGGTATCGCAGTTGGCATGGCGACGAACATCCCACCCCACAACGTGGGCGAGCTCTGTGACGCCATCGCACACCTGATCCGGCATCCCGACGCATCGTTGGATGACCTGATGGAGTTCGTTAAGGGTCCGGACTTCCCGACCGGCGCCCACATCTACGGTAACGAGGGCATCCGGAACGCGTACGCCACCGGCCGCGGCCGGATCATGATGCAGGCATCTCATGAGATCGAAGAGGTCAAGCGCAACAACCGGCAGCATCTTCTCTTCACGGAGATCCCGTACCAGGTCAACAAATCCACCCTTGTAGCCAAGATTGCTGACCTGATCAAGAGCAAGACACTCGAAGGCATCTCTGAGGTCCGGGACGAATCTGACCGCAAGGGCATGAGGATTGTTCTGGACCTGCGCCGTGGCGCGTCCGTGAGCGTGATCCTCAATGTCCTGTACAAGCACACCTCGCTGAGAACCAGCTTCTCGGCGAACATGCTTGCCATCGTGGACGGCATGCCTCGGGTGTTCACCCTGAGAGAGGCGCTTCGTTACTTCATCGAGTTCCGAAGAGAGGTTGTCGTACGCCGCGCCGAGTTCGATCTCAGCAAGGCACGTGCCCGTCTGCACATCCTTGAAGGACTGCGCACCGCCCTGGACAACCTTGACGCGGTTATCGCACTGATCCGCGCGTCTGCGGACGTCGAGTCCGCACGCACAGGGTTGATGACGCAGTTCAACCTGTCACAGGTGCAGGCCCAGGCCATTCTGGACATGCAGCTCCGTCGACTGGCCGCTCTCGAACGAGAAAAGATCGAGAACGAGTACCAGGAACTGATGGCGCTTGTAGCCGAGTTGGAAGATCTTCTCGCAAATCCAGATAAGGTCTACGCCGTGGTCCGCAAGGAGACGCTGGATCTCAAGCGCAGGCATGCCGACGAACGACGCACGGTCGTTCACCCGGAAGAGCTTGGAGAGTGGCGTCGTGAGGATACCGAACCGCACGAGACCGTAGTAATCACGTTGAGCGCAAACGGCTATCTGAAGCGCATCCCCCTCGCCACCTACCGGTCACAGCACCGCGGCGGTAAGGGCGTCAAGGGCCAGCGAATGACGAAAGAGGACGACGTCACGCCGCACCTCAGGGTCGCGGACACGCACGACTTCCTCTTGATGTTCACCGATCGCGGTCGCGTCTTCGCGAGCCGTGCGTTTGAACTGGCCGCAGATGCCTCAAGAACGTCACGCGGTACGCCCGTGGCGAACATCATCAATCTGGAACCGCGTGAGCACGTCAATGCCGTCGTAACGGTGTCGGATCTCAGGGAAGACAAGTACCTGGTGATGGCGACCGTTGCCGGGCAGGTCAAGCGTATGCACCTGCCCGAGATCGCTAACATCCGGAGGGGTGGGCTTAACGCCTTCAACCTGAAACCGGGTGACGAGTTGCAGTCCGTGATCCTCGCCACCCCTGAGGAAGACATCATCATGGTGTCTGAACAGGGAATGGCGATCCGCTTCCCGAGCACCGATATCCGGGCGCGTCAGCGCGCTGCGGGCGGTATGCGGGGCATGACGCTGCAGAACAACGACAAGATCGTCTCGGCAGACGTGGTGAGCCCCACCGGCTCGCTGCTTGTGGTTACCCGGCGCGGCTACGGAAAACTTTCGGAGATGCGTCGATACCGCCAGCAAAAGCGGGGTGGCAAGGGTCTCATCACCCTCAAGATCGCTCGCAAGAATGGTCGAGTGGCCGCCGCTCAGGTGGTCGATCGCGAGGTCGACGGGGACGATACGGTCCTCATCTTGACGGAGAAGGCTCAAGTCATCCGGGTCCACCTGAACGAGGTCCGGGAGACCGGTCGCATCACCCAGGGTGTGATCATGGCTGTGCCGGACACCGGCGATGCTGTTAGCGCTATCCGTGCCATGAAAACACGGGAAGCTCCAGCTGATCTCTTGAGTGAAGAAGAGATTGCAGCGTCAGGGACCGAAACAGCCCCGCAAAACGGAATGGTCACCGGCGAATTAGTCGAAGGTTCTGAAGACATGGCGTCTGACGAATCTGCACCCGAGGTGCCAGAGGACGAAGCGCCGGAGACCGAAGAAGAAGATTAGGTTTCAGGCCGGGCCGCCTTTGTGGCGGCCCGGCCTAACTGATGCCCATGCTTGAGCGCGTCGCCGTTGTATCCATTGCACCGATCCTGCCTGGGGTGGTCCACGGAGGCTCCCAGCGCATTCTGGACGGGGTGTTACGGGGACTCGCCGACGCCGGCGCAGAGGTTCGTGTTGTCTGCTCATGGCGGCCTGAAAACGACGGGGGATTCGAACTCGCCCCCAGTGTCAAGGTCGAGCCCCTTCTTCGACTGACCGGCTATTTCCCCGATCCGTGGGAGGTGCCGCCCTACCAGATACTGCACAGCTCTGAAGCCATCGCCCCTGTGTTCGAGTGGGCGGAGACCGTCTACCTCCATGCCGACACCTTCTACCTGCGGAACCTGATCCCAGAAGGCCGCAGGGTGGTCCGGTCCTTCCACGATTTTCATTACGAGACCGCTCTCATATCGGCATTCGGGTTCGACGCCGATATCACTATCGTACCCTCGGATTATTTGAAGCGATGCATCGACGCGACGGTCGGCGCTACCCCGGGAAGATCTGGCGGGCCGGTGGTGGTGGTGCCGAACGGCATCGATCTGCAGATCTACCGCCCCAGCCCCGGTGTCACTCCCCGGGGTGTACGGGAACGCGCCGAAGGCGATCTTGTGTTGCTGTGGCCGCACAGGCCCGACCCGCGCAAAGGGATCGCTGAAGCTATCGAGATAACCGGCGAACTGGCGCGAATGCTTCCGGATCGGAATGTCAGGCTTCTCGTACCGCGGCACGTTGATGCGACAAGTTCCACAGAGACGCGTGAGTTTTACGACAACGCGATACAGCTTGCGACCGCTGGGGGCGTGATGGACTGTCTGGAGTTCACGCCCTGGTGGAGTGGCGATGAAACCGCGGACGCGTACAGCTTTGCCGACGTGACCCTGTGCCCCGGAAACTTCATAGAGTCGTTCAGTCTAGTGGCCTACGAGTCCCTCGCATGCGGGACGCCGGTGATCGCGGCGCGCGTTGGCGCGCTTCGAGATATGCGAATTCCCGGCGTCTACACATTCGATTGGAACCTGCCTGATAGCGCGTCAATTCAGTACCTGTCACTGAATGGTAAGGACATAAATGGCTCGTTAATTAGCGCTCTTGGTAACGACATCGACACCGATGCTGTTCGAACGATCTTGAAAGAAGATTTCTCTTTTGAAAAGATGCAGCGCGGTTACCTAGCCGCGATAATTGGGGACATGCCCGATGCGCCAAAACCATCGCCAGAGTCCCCTTCGACCGTCAGATTCACCATCGCCCCATGGTGTATGGCGCGCAGCCCCTGGATATACAACGACTACGAGTACGGGTGGACTCGCAGAGACAAACTGGCCGAGTTTCTTACAATCGGCGGACATCACGTGCTGGGTAGAAGAGCGGGAGGAAGGTCCTTCACACTCGAAGTGGCGATGGAATTCGGAGTGACGCCTGAGCAGGTCGAACAGGGGCTAAAGGACGGCGTGATTATCCGCGTTTAAGATTCCGACGGAGCTAATCCGGAACTTTTTCGGGCCGTTCACCCACTCCGGTCAACGCGCCCTATAATCCGGCTGCACGGCCTCGGCCGACGATCAGTCAAAATTATCGATGCGTTCAGGGACTATTGGGGAGGACGACGCTGGCCAGGGAAAATCCGATCACACAATCCGAGTTCAGAGACGCCTGGGGACGATTCGCCACCGGCGTGACGATAATCACATCAGACGAGCCAGGCGGCGGCACCCACGGCATGACGGCGAACGGCGTTCTATCCGTCTCGCTTGATCCGCCGCTGGCGCTCGTTTGCGTGGACAAATCCCGCAACACACACCGTTACATAAACGATGACGGCTGGTTTGGGATCAGTATCGTGCGAAAAGATCAGGCGGACATCGCCATGTACTACGTCCGCGACGCAGCGGACCGCACCGGCGATGTGGAAGTTCCGCTGGAACAACGCGACGAGGGGCCGTCCGTAATCTCCGGGGCACTGGCTGCGATGTCATGCAAGGTTGTCGCCGCACACGACGCCGGCGATCACACCATCTTCGTCGGCGAAGCCGTTCAGCTAACGACCAACGATGGCGATCCCCTGCTTTACTACACCGGCAAATTCGGGAAGATAGAGTTGGACTAAACGGGGCTCAACCACGGCGGGATCTCCAGGCCCGGTCTAGATAAATCCGCGAAGTTCCGTCGCCCTTGCCACCGTGCCAACGGCGACCGCGTATGCAGCCGACCGTTGCGTGATCCGGCGTTCCTTTACCATGTCGGCGGCACGAAGGTACGCGCTGCTAATGATTGAATACAGCTCTTCATTGACCCGCTCAAGCGTCCATCGGAAACGCTGTATGTTCTGCGCCCATTCAAAGTAGGACACGATCACCCCGCCGGCGTTGGCCAGGATGTCCGGTATCACCGTAATTCCACGTTCCTCGAGAATGGCATTTGCGCCGTAAGTAACCGGCGAATTTGCGGCTTCTACAATCAGTTTTGCCTTTATATCTGCGGCGTTCGCCATAGTGATAACGCCTTCAATAGCCGCAGGAATCAGAATATCGACGTCCAGTTCCAGAAGCTGATCGTTTGTGATTGACTCCCCCCCGGGACAGCCTTCTAGAGTTCTCGTTTTGGCGACGTGTTCGAGGATCTGGTCTATGTCCAGACCGTTGTTGTCGTACAGGGCACTCTTGACATCCGAGATTGCGACGACCTTCGCTCCGATCTCCTCCATACGCTGGGCTGCAAATGAGCCTACATTCCCGAATCCCTGTATGGCGATTCTTGCGCCGCGCATTTCGATCCCGACATCGGACGCAGCAAGCGCCGCCACGTCACAAACGCCGCGACCTGTCGCCGCCTCCCTGCCGTAGGAGCCGCCGAGCTCGATCGGTTTGCCGGTCACGGCGCCGGGCGCATAACCATGCGATTGGCCATATGCGTCCATCATCCATGCCATCACCTGGGCGTTCGTTCCCATGTCCGGCGCTGGGATATCCCGGTTGGGGCCGATGATGTGGGAGATCGCGGATGTATAACGTCGAGTCAACCGGTTCAGTTCGTCTTCAGATAACTCCGATGGCCTGACCTGCACCCCACCCTTTGCACCACCGAACGGGATATCCACCAGCGCCGTCTTCCACGTCATCAGCATGGCGAGCGCATTCGTGTGATCCGCGTCCGCGGCCGGGGCAAACCGAACTCCGCCTTTGTAAGGGCCGCGAACCCCGTTGTGCTGTATCCGAAAGCCGTTGAACACCCGGATACTGCCGTCGTCCATCCTGATGGGGACGGCCACCGAAAGTTCCCTCCACGGGTTCAACAGAACCTGCCGCATTCCATCATCAAGTTCGAGAAGGTCGCACGATTCATTGAAATAGGCGTGCGATGTCTCGAGCATGGTCAGTTCGGTCTCCGGCATCATGTTCCTCCTTGGGCCAGGATCACCCGGTTCACGGTCGAAAATGGGTGGCCCAGGCTATGCACTTGAGAATTGGATGCCCCAACCTACGAATAGACACGCCATTTGCATACCTAAATTCGTTGACCGAGGGCCGGTCGCGCTCGTAGAATTGCACGGTTAGGCTGGTGTAATGACTGATTACGCAATCATAAAAACGGGTGGGAAGCAGTACCGGGTCCGCGAAGGTGACACGGTGAACGTCGAAAAACTCGAAGGCGAGATTGGCGACAGCGTCAATTTTAGCGACGTACTGATGACCTCACTCGATGGATCGCTCCAGGTCGGCAACCCTGTTGTCGAGAACGCTGCTGTATCCGCGGAGATCGCGGAGCACGGGCGCGGCGAGAAACTTACGGTATTCAAGTATAAGAACAAGACCCGGTCCCGCGTTAAGAAGGGCCATCGTCAGCCCTACACATCGTTGCTGATAAAAGGCATCTCAATCAAGTAGCCCCGCACCCGGCAGTTGCTGGGATAACCCGGATTCATTTACGGGGGAGGGTTAGAGAACCTCCACACTGAGGAGGAGAATTTAATGGCACATAAGAAGGGTGGCGGCACGTCTCGCAACGGCCGCGATTCAAACTCACAGCGACTTGGCGTGAAGCGGTTCGGTGGTCAGTATGTGACCGCCGGAACGATTCTTGTACGCCAGAGAGGCACACCGATCCGTCCCGGAACGAACGTAGGCGTTGGTAAAGACCACACGCTGTACGCACTGGTTGACGGCCAGGTTGCTTACGAACACGACACAAAAACAAGGAAGCGTGCGGCGGTCTACCCGGTAGCGGTAACAACCTCCTAACCCTTTCCTAGTGACATGGGGCGACAACGCCAGACATGAAGACAGAAATACATCCCGATTACCACGCCGATACACAGGTCACCTGTGCCTGCGGCAACACTTGGACCACCGGATCAACGTCTGCCAGCATCACCGTAGAACTGTGTAGTAACTGCCACCCGTTCTACACAGGTGAGCAGCGCATCGTTGACACGGAGGGTCGTGTTGAACGCTTGATGCGACGGTTCAACCTTGGAAGTGCGGAGGAAGCAGCGAAGTTGGCCTCGGCTACGGCCGAACGCTCAGCCGTAGCCGAGGCGGAAGCCGAGGCGGCAGCAGAAGTCGAGCGCGAATCAGCCAGGGCTGCAACGCAGGCTTCGATGCTGGCCGGTGAAGCGCGGCCGACTGATGACGCTCCGGACGAGGCCGAGTCCGAAGATGCAGAAGCCTCAGAGGATGAGGATTCTGTTGACGGAGACTCTGAAGAAGCCAAATCAGACACCGACTAACCCCGGTTTCCTAAACAGGTTTCCGGGCGCACCGGGTACCAAGACACGATTAGAACGAGCCTGCACTTTATGTGCAGGCTCGTTGCGTAAGAGCGATAGACCAGGCAGTGAACCAGGAACAGGAGGAAGAGACCGATGGCCGAATCGCCTCCCAAGGGCGCGCTGTACGGCGGACAGGCCGTTATCGAAGGCGTCATGATCCGTGGGGCCAGCGACGCCGTCGTTGCCGTGCGCAAGCCGGACGGCGAGATCATGGTCCAGCCGCTCCCACAAAGTAAGTTGTGGCTGAACCGCTGGCGTCGCATCCTCTTTTTACGCGGTATAGCGGTGCTCGCCGAAACGCTGACGCTTGGCATGAAGGCGCTCGCCGTGTCCGCCAACGCCACCCTTCCTCAGGAAGATGAGGCGGAAGACGGCGAGCCGGCGGAAGAACAGACGCTGGGCGGGCTGGCACTTGGCGGAATGATCGCTTTATCTCTCACGCTCGCGATCGTTATCTTCTTCATCATCCCCCTGTTCCTGTCACGCGGCCTTGAGTCGTTCGGCTGGAACTACTGGGCTGCGAACGCCGGAGAGGGCGGGATCAGGATCCTGCTTTTCCTTGGGTACATCTGGCTGATCGGCAGGATGTCTGACATCCAACGCCTGTACGGCTATCACGGTGCAGAGCACATGGCCGTCCATGCCCACGAGAACGGCGATCCGTTGACCCCGGAAGGCTTACGACTTCACCCGACTGCTCACTCACGATGCGGGACGGCGTTCCTGCTGACCGTGGTTCTGGTCTCGATCGTCGCCTTCATGTTCTTCCCACGCGATCCGTTGTGGATCCACTTCGCATCCCGGATCGTGCTGATACCGGTGGTCGCGGCCGTCAGTTACGAGATCATTCGCTTCAACGGACGGCACGCGGATTGGTGGTGGGTCAAGGTTGTGGCGTGGCCCAGCCTGCTGCTTCAGAATCTGACGACGAAACGACCCGACGACGGCCAGTGTGAGGTAGCCATCGCATCCATCCAGGCGGCGATAGCGCTGGATAACGGGGAGGCTGTGTTTACGGGGACGCCGGTTCCATTGGACCCTGAGCAAGGGAGCGACACAAGTACGGCCGAATAATTCGGCGCCACTCGTGTCGCTCTTTGCACTCCCAATTATTGAGCCACTAAGGGGCTCGGCGGGAGCGTAGCTCTGACCACACGTCGTCCGGGGTGACTTCTGTCGCCGATAGCAACACCAGCGTGTGATAGAGCATGTCGGCCGTTTCAGACGCGATCCTATCGCGGACCCCACGCACTCCTGCGATGGCCGTCTCGCCGGCCTCCTCGACCACCTTCTGGGCAATCCTATCGACGCCGTCCCTGAACAGTTCGGACGTGTATGAACTCTCGGCCGGGTTGGCCTTACGGTCCTCGATAACCGCGAATAGCCGGGCAATCTCCCCCGGACCCATCCGCTCTACTGATTCCGCCTGCGCCAACGCGCCGGCATCTAGATCTGTGTGGAAACAACTGGCCTCCCCGGTGTGGCACGCAGGCCCAGCCGGTTCCGCCTGGACGACCACGGCGTCGCCATCGCAGTCCAGTGATACGGAGCGGACCTTCAGGTAGTTCCCTGAAGTCTTGCCCTTCTGCCACAGCTCCTGTCGGCTACGACTGTAGAACCAGACGTCCGGGCCTTCGATGGTCCGTCGCAACGCTTCGGCGTCCATATAGGCCAGCGTAAGCACACGGCCATCACCCGCGTTCTGGACGATCGCCGGGATGAGGCCCCTATCGTCAAAGGTCAGAGTCGCCGCCATGTTGTGTTCCCTCAGCAGGCGCAGCCTGGATTATTACGGCTTGAAAGTCGTGATTAAAAATATCAGATCAAAGGTATTGGGGCAGGCATCCAATGAACCGAAACTGTTATCGAAATAACCCAGGCAATACCTGTGTTGGGCTAAACGCCCATTTCGCCAGAGCACTATCCCAAATAAATCGGGCGCTGCCTGCCCAAATAATCCGGGCCGCGCCCGTGCATGTTATGCCCGATCGAACAGATCTACGAGGTCCATCAGGCTGGTGATCTCTTTCGTCGGTATGGCGTCATCGGGGCCGCGTCGGGCGTCGGTCCTGTTGATCCAGATCGTCGACGCGCCGACTTCCGAGCCACCCCGTATGTCGTCGTACAGATGGTCGCCCACGTACCAGGACTTGCTCGGGGTGACATCCATCGCCGCAAACATGTGTTTGAACGCGCCTGGGTGCGGCTTGTACACGGCGGCGGATTCCGAGGACTCAATGATCTCGAATTTGGAGGTCAAACCATACTCGTCAAGCATCGGTCGTAGGAACGCGTCGTCGGCGTTCGAGAAAACGCCTAGAGGGACACGACCACTAAGTTCCGAGAGCGCGTGCACCGTCTCAGGGAACGGGTCCCGATGTGACATGTGGGTGACGGCCTGGCGGGATGCGTTAACGGCATTGCCAGGGATCTTGTCCTGCTCAAACACCTTCTCAAAACACTCGCGCCATGCCGTCTCGTAGCTCTTGAAGGGCGGAGAACTCTCTGGATCGTCCATGTTCGTACGCCATTTCCGGAAGCCAACCTCGAACTTCTTCCAACGCGTCCACAGATCTGCGCCGGTAATATCCAGGCCCTGCTCTTCAGCGATCTGCTGGAATGCGCGCTTCCAGGCGTTGGTGTCGTTCAAGAACAACGTGTCGTACACGTCGAACATGATGGCGTCAGGCTTCCGGGGTGATTTCATGCTGAGACTGTGGTTCCTTTTACGCGGCGTAAGGGGACAATGCCTACAGGAGTGCACCGGTAGGCATTGATGTGTTGATTAAATCTACCCGGAAGTAGTCGGTAAACGCACGGGAAGCCCGCGGTCTGATAAGTACTGTTTGGCCTCGGCCACCGTGTATTCACCGAAGTGGAAAATACTCGCAGCCAGAACGGCGTCGGAGTGTCCCTCGTGGAGGGCGTCGTACATGTGGTCCAGATTTCCTGCTCCGCCGCTCGCGATCACCGGAATACTGACCGTGTCGGATATGGCCCGGAGAAGTTCCAGGTCGTACCCGTCTTTCTGGCCGTCGGTGTCCATGCTGGTGATGAGAATCTCTCCAGCGCCCAACTCCGCTCCGTGCTGCGCCCACTTGACGGCGTCCTGTGTGGTCGGATTTCGTCCACCGTGAGTGAACACACACCACGGGGACTCTGCGACGAGGTCCCGGCGGCCCTCAAGAGGGACATCGCCCGGCGTATCAACGCGTTTGGCGTCGATGGCGAGAACTATGCACTGTGCTCCAAACTCGGCGGAAGCTTCCCGGATCAGCTCCGGCCGGTTGATGGCAGCAGTGTTCATGGAAACTTTGTCTGCACCCGCTTCCAGCATCCGTCGAACATCTTCGACCGATCGTATCCCGCCTCCGACCGTAAGCGGGATAAACACCTCGGAAGAGACGCGTCTAACTACGTCCACCATCGTGTCCCGGTCATCGGAACTGGCGGTTATGTCCAGAAATACCAGTTCATCGGCACCAGCTTCGTTGTAAAAACGGGCCATCTCGGCAGGATCACCGGCGTCGCGCAGGTTTACGAAGCTGACGCCTTTGACGACCCGTCCGCTGTCGATATCCAGGCACGGGATGATGCGGTAGGCAAGCATCTCGCCCTACTTTTCGACCAGGACCAGATACCTTGACTTGCCGATGGTACGCCGGGCTTTGATCGGCAAGTTGATCTTATCGATCAGCTTCTCGACGTCTTCCAAAGCTATCCGCTCTTTCAGTGGTGGCCCTGCGGTCATCTCCTCTTTCTTCCACTCCATTATGACGATCCATCCGCCTTTTTTGACGATCCGTTCCACGTCACGGATCAGGCGTGTGGGAGAAGAGGTCTCGTGAAATACGTTGGAAAGCAGTGCAATGTCAACGGACGCGTCATCGAGCGGGATTTTGGCTTCCTTGGACAACACCGTTTCGATGTTGTTGACGCGTACCGCTTCAGCCTGTTTTACGACGATGTCCAGCATTCCCTGCTGCACATCTATGGCATAGACCTTGCCGTCGTACAGGTACTTGGCAAGTGGGACGCTGAAATAGCCCGGCCCTGAGCCGATGTCCGCGACCGTCATATCGGTCCGGAGCGGCAACTCGGCGATGAGGAGATGCGGGTCAACGGCGCCGGGGTCCGATTTCGATAGCAGGACGTCAGCGCGTTCGACCGGGAACTTTGTCGGCATAAATGTCTCTGTCTCTATTCACTGTTCAGGAATGCGCCTGGATCGCGGAGACGGCCTCCGCCAGATCAACGGCGCCGGTATAGATGGCCTGGCCAAGTACCGCCCCATCGATTCCGAGCTCTTTGAGCTTGAGTAGGTCATCGATCGAAGAGATGCCGCCAGCTATAAGGATACGACAGGTAGTGTTGTCCAGTATCTCAGCCGCGGCAGCAAAGTTAGGGTGCGCCATGGTGGCATCTCGGTTGATATCTGTGTACTGGATGCGTGAAACGCCCAGATCGGCCATATTTCGCACCATGTCCAGCGCCCGAATACCCGCAGAGGCGGTCCACCCGCGCGTGGCTACAACGCCGTCACGGGCGTCTATTCCTACTACCACGCGCTCGGTTCCCAGGTCGGCGATAGCGGTTTGGACCTCGTCCGGCACTTCGACCGCGGCCGTTCCAAACACCACACGCGCCACGCCGTCCTCGACCAGCGCAGCGGCGGTTCGGGCGTCCCTTATGCCACCAGAAACCTGTAGAGGGATCGTCGCAGCGGCGGCCATTTCTGCGACCACTCCGGCATTGGTGCGCGTGCCGTCACGCGCTCCGTCCAGATCAACGATGTTCACGCGAGTGGCACCCGCGGCCTCAAAACGCCGCAATACCGACAGGGGATCGTCATCGAACACGGTTTCACGAGCGTAGTCACCCTGATGGAGGCGAACACACTTACCGCCTCTCAGGTCGATCGCGGGGATCACATCCATGAAACGACGCTTTTCTGGAAAATTAACGTGAGAATCAGGCCACCCGTGACGCAGCAGTCTCAGCTACGTGGCGTACAAAGTTTGTATATATCTGGAGACCACGATCCGCGCTCTTCTCCGGGTGGAACTGGGTGGCGATGAGCTCGCCTTTCACCACGGCGGCGCAAACAGGTCCGCCGTACTCGGTCGTGGCGGCGGTATCGGCAGGATCTGACGGCAGGCAGTGGAAGCTGTGGACAAAGTAAAAATACGATCCATCAGGTATTCCCCTGAACACCGGGTGTCTGTCTGCGTCTTCGGCCGTGAAGTTCACCGAGTTCCAGCCCATGTGGGGCACCTTGAGTCTCGAGCCGTCGCCGACCGATTGATCGACATCGAACCTAGCTACTCGCCCGTCGATAATCCCAAGACCCGGCAGCTTCCCCTCGTCTGAGTCGGGGAAAAGGAGTTGCATACCCAGGCACACAGACATCAGTGGCCTGCCAGAACGTGCGAACTCACGGATGGGCTCTATGAGGTTCAACTCTCCGAGCGCGCGCATGGCTGCGTCCGCGGCACCAACGCCAGGCAGCAATGCGCCGTCGGCGTTTAAGAGGGCTTCTGCGGAACCTGTCACCTCGACATCGGCCCCACAGAGCTCAAGCGCCTTGCTGACGCTGTGAATGTTGGCCGCTCTGTGGTTTATGACCACGATGCGAGGCTTGGATTGTTGCTGACTCAAAATCGAGTTCTCGGTTCTATTTCTCAGTTACACACCGGGGGGTGCGGACACAAAATTTACGGGTCCGTAAGTGGCCCTTATATTCTATGACCATCGCCCCGAACCGCCACGCTTTTTGACCGGTCTGGAACTCAAAGCTAGAATAAGTGGCAGAATCTACGCGAGTATGCGCCCGAACCCGATCTCTTGAATCGGGACGCCTATCGCCCGGAGGTCCAGTTGGTAAGCACTTCCAAGCCGGCAATCCCTGCAAATACGATCTACATCACTGAGAAGGCAGCTTCCAAAGTGAAGCAGTACGCTGTCCGAGACGATATGAAGACATTCGGCCTGAAGGTCGCCGTAAAAGGCGGCGGTTGTTCCGGGCTTGAGTACGTACTAGACATCGTCGAAGGACCGCAGGATGACGACAAAATAATCGAGCATCACGGGTTAGAGCTTTACGTCCCGAAGAAGAGTTACATCTTCCTGGCCGGGACCGAGCTTGACTTTTCGGACGGATTGAACGGCAAAGGGTTTGTGTTCACGAACCCGAACGCGACCCGCACCTGCGGCTGCGGCGACTCGTTCTCCGCTTAGGAAGTAACGTGTCCTCGAGCCTCGACAACTTTGACGCTGGGTACGACGCGCTCTCGACCGGCGTCGCCATCCTTGACCGGTCACACATGGGGCGTGTGGTCGCGTCCGGCGGTGACGCTCTTGATCTGATCAATCGATTTTCCACCAACGAAACTACTGGGTTGGCCGATGGCGATGTTGTGGTCACGGTTCTCACGTCCGAGATCGGACGCGTAATAGAACTGATCACCGTTGTACGCCGCTCTGCGACCGAGAGCATCCTCCTGACGGGACTTGACGCCGAAGACACGGTTGTCGAATGGCTGGATCGTTACAACTTCGGTGAGGACTGCGATTTCGCCGTTTCGACAGCGACGTCGGCGCAGATAACCATTTCAGGACCGAAAGCAACGGATTTGGGCATTAACCTTCCCGAACCCGGCCGCGATATAACGTCAGAAATCGATGGGGTTGGGGTCGAGATCGTGGCGATCTCAGGCCCGTCACTGGCGTCATACGAAGTGCTTATAGATGAGAAGTCTCAGGCCAGCAAGGTCTGGGACGGACTCGTCGCTGCAGGTGGCGTTCCCACGAGCGAGGACGCCTTCGACGTGCTCCGAGTAGAGCTGGGGTTGTCCGGCCGCAGCAGCGAGATTTCGAACGAAGCGAACCCTCTAGAAGCGGGGCTCCTGCCTTATGTCGATTTCGACAAAGGCTGTTACATGGGGCAGGAAGTAATCGCGCGGCTGGACACGTACAACAAGTTACAGCGACGGCTTGTGGGGTTGTTATCGGATTCAGGTACAGCGCTGTCCGCCGATTCGTCACTTAAAGCCGGAGACCGGGAAGTTGGACGCATCACGTCCGCTGTCACTTCACGTTCGCTCGGCCGACCGATTGCGATGGCATATGTCCGCAACGCGCATACCGAGCCCGGGACCGTATTGGAGAGCGTCAACGGTCCCGTTGAGGTCGTAGAACTGCCCTTCGCTGCAGCGGTCACCCCCGGTTAACGAGAGCGCAAGGTCAGACCAGCGGCCAAGGGACGTTGTAATACTCGTCCAGCATTGGAAAAACTGCATCCTCAAGGATCGTGTCTATTCGATCTCGAAGCCCGTCGATGTCGCCCTCGGACAGCACTGATTTCAGCTCGGCCAGCAGCGCTGCATGCGGTTCCGGATCCAGAGCCGGCTCAGTATCCTCAGTTGAGTCCGGGGCCAATCTAGGTCGAAGCCGTTTCAGGCTATCTACCAGTCCGGCGCTAAACGGTTGACCGCAAAACTCGAACATCACCGTTCGGACGCGTGCATACGGGTTGAATGTAAGACCCTGATCGATCGCCCACACCTTGCCGTCCGCGTCCTTCAGGCAAGCGCCGCCCTTCCGATCAGCGTTATTTACGATGACGTCAAATCCGGCGATCGACTCGAACTGCTCGGATTGCTCATCCCGCATCGTGAAATAAGTCTCTTCCGCATCGGCGTGGATAAACATCTGCACGCTCCCCTCCCCGTGCGGCCCGTCTCGTATTACCGTCGGTGGGATCGCCGGCCAACCCAGTATTCGGCTGAGAAGGTACGACGCCCGTTCGCGCTTGTGCAACCCGCGGGGAAAGTCCCTCAGTGGACGTTCGCCGGAATGCGGCTTGTACACGCCGAGGAGAGGTACGTCCCCGCCGAGATCTGTCTCAAAACGCACGATGAACACGTAGTTTGAACCGTCCGGGTGCAACCCGGTCTCGACGATTTCGGCCGTCTGTAACAGATCAAGGATGTCGTCTTCAGAACGGCCATCCAGAACCGGGCCTCTGTCCGAGTTGAAGGCGTCTTGTAGCGTCATCCGTATGCCGAAATCCCCGCAATGAAGGAGTCACGCGTCTGCGGACTCACTCCACCGGGATTCCCGTCTTACTGTGCCCATTTGACCTGGGGCATACGTGTCCGTCCGGTTCTATGGGGCTGTGGCAGTACGGGCACCTCGGACGTCCGGCGGCCACGATTTTCTGTCCATCTTCCGCCAGTACCCTGGCATCTGAACGCCTGAAGCTGAACTGGACCGCCACCTGTTCCTCCGCCTGTGTCTCTCCAGGGCCGTCATCGTCGTCCCTGTCCCCGGGATCCGTCGCTTCCATCGTAAAGACGTCGGTGGACGTGTCGTATCGCACCCGCATGTCGCCGACCTTGAATTCGACGCTCACAGGCTCCCCGGTGTGGGCGTACTCCGGCACGAAAGCAGACGGTGGATCAGGCGGTTTCTGATCTTCGGAAAGCTGACCTATCGCCAGCGCAAGTTGAAAGAGCTGATCTTTTTCCATCCAGACGATGGCCTGCCCTCGCGAACTGCGCGCTGTGATATTAAAGGTCCGTTGCCCCGGTTCGCCGATGGTCTCGGCCGCTATCGAATCTACAAGTCCCAGGTCAACACGTTGATCTTCAGCCAAAGTTCATCCCGTCGGATAGGGCCCATAATCCTCGGACCCGGATTAAGTTTCCAATTCGTTCACAGGTTCAAGCCATTCTAGGTATAGCCCCACGAGCCTGAAAGGGCTCAATTCGCTCCTTATACGGGAGTCCCGCAGGCGGCCTCAACCTCGCAGAAGCGGCAGCAAGCCTTCGCCGGCCATCGCAATCTGCTCATCGATCTGATCGAACGGCGTTACCCAGCTCAACAGAATATGTCCCGCTCCCGCTTCCCGAAACTCGTTGATACGTTCTGCGGCTTCCTCGGGTGGGCCGAGTAGAACGTATCGCTCGGCAAGGTCCTCGTAACTCCCGGAGTAACGATACGCATCGGACAACCCTTTGGCTGCCGCAGTTAGCGCCTCCTCGTGGGAGGACCCAAGCGCAGTCATCAAATGGAGTCCGTAACCAAAATCGGCCTCGTCGCCGCGCCCCGCTTTCTCAAGCATCTCCCGCACTTGTCCAGCGCCTCTCGCGTACTGCGAAGGTGTAAACAGGTACGGTAGCCATCCGTTTCCGGCGCGTACCGCGCGTTCCATCGCCGGCTCACCTCGTCCACCCACCCAGATCGGCGGTCCACTAGGGCTGTGCGTAGGGGGCGAGAGGGTGAAACCATCGAAATTAAAGCGCTTGCCATGATGGCTGGCGTCAGACCCGGCCCATATTGCGCGCGCCACCTCGATCGCCTCGTCTGTACGCGTGCCACGCTGATTGAGCGGGATGTCCATCGCCTCAAACTCCGCCGGAAATTCGCCTGCGACACCTATCCCAAGGATCAGCCGTCCACCCGATGCGAGGTCCACGACCGCCGCCTCTTTGGCCAGCAACACCGGATGGTGCAGCGGTGCGATAACGATGGAGCTGAGCAACGATACGCGCTCGGTCGCGCCTGCGGCGACGGCGAGTGCGGAAAGAGCGAGCTGGGTCGGCCCGCTGGGGTCGTCACGCATGACGTGTTCGCCTGCGCCTACGAAGTCAAAGCCGTAGTTTTCCGACTGCTTCGCGTGGCGCGCAGTGTCGGCTACATCGCTCAGGTTTACGCCGATTTTCAGGTCGTTATCTGGCACGTTCATGGCTCCTTTTTGCCAATCGCTTCTTTTTCGATTTGACGCCTTCGGGTTTTACCGGAGGCACAGGCTCACCGGCACCCTCAAGAAAGTAATAGACCGTGTTTGGGCCGACGGATGCAAATCGCTTACCGATCTCTCGCGCCCGTCGCTCGTACGGCAGGCCATCCAGCGAGCGGAGGTAGTCGTGAAACGAGCCAAACTCCTCACCTATTCGCACGAACTCCGAGGCGTTCGCGACCGTCGCACGTAGTTTGCGCTTGTTCCTGATGATTCCCGGGTCCTGCTGTAGGTGATCAATCAACAGATCCGGCATCTCGGCAACGGTCCCCGGATCAAAGGCGTAGAAAACTTCTCTAAAACGGGGCCATCGGGGCGCGACTGGATCGCCAGAGAATCCCGAGATAAAGATCTTTCGAGTCAGATTATCCAGGTACTCGGCGTCGCTATGTACGGGAGGCGCTTCAGTCACACCAAGATGGTGCCATACGTAACGGTACCGTGGGGTGTTTGGGGAGGGGATCATGCTGGTCACCATTGACGACCTCCAGCGCGTGGGATGTCCTTACGTATCGGCGTCAACTCCAACCATCATCATCCGGAGCAAATCGTCGCTTTGTTACGAATTCCGTTGCGGTGCGGCGGGACCGGTGCTAGCCTTATCTAAAGCGTAGCGCTGCGGACCGATCCAATCATGGTCTGCGCGCCGCACGGAGACGAGTAGTTTGGTCCCGGGAATTCGAGCGAGCCTGGTGTGGTGTGAGCAGGCAAGATCCGGCCGGACGAACATCCCTCCGTAGTTTCTGCCCGAACGGCGAACTGGCTGATTGGCCAGAGCCAAGTAGACGTAGACGGGATCGTGGCCCGTTATCTATCACGGAGGCATGTTTGTGCTTCCACCGAGCGGCTCGTCCGGCAATAACCGGGCGGGATTTAGGGTGGTACCGCGGGCCTGATTTTTAGCCCGTCCCTTTCTGGGACGGGTATTTTTGTGCCCGTCAATTATTCGAGCGGCCAGCCGGTAACCAGGCATGGCTGGTTATTCCCACAAGAAGCAATCAGATGGCCGAACAGGTACAGATATACGACACCACTCTTCGGGACGGGACGCAGCAAGAAGGCATCTCGCTCTCGGTCGACGACAAGCTTGCGATCACTGAACGCCTGGACGCGCTTGGCGTCCACTTCATCGAAGGCGGTTTCGCGGGCGCCAACCCGAAAGACGACGAGTTCTTCCAGCGCGCGCAAGCCCTTGATCTCAAGAACGCCGTGCTAGCCTCTTTCGGCAGCACCCGCCGGGCCGGCGGCAAGGTCGAGGACGATGGCGCTATCGTTGCGTTACTACGTGCCGAGACGCCGATTGTGACCATCGTCGGCAAGGCGTCGGCGTGGCAGGTAACCAACATCCTCGGCACTTCCGTCGAAGAGAACCTGCACATGATCGCGGACTCCGTATCTCACCTCACCGCACAGGGACGCAGCGCCATCTACGACGCGGAACATTTTTTCGACGGCTACAAGTTCAACGCTGATTACGCATTACAAACCCTCCGCGTGGCTGCTGAAGCGGGCGCAGAAACGGTGGTCCTTTGTGACACCAACGGCGGCACACTGCCCCATGAGGCAGCGGAGATCGTGACCGCCGCTTGTGAATTCGCCGCCGAGATGGGTGTCCGTATCGGCATCCATGCCCACAACGATACTGATACCGCGGTGGCCGTCTCCATAGCCGCATGGCAGGCGGGAGCGACCCAGATTCAGGGCTGTATCAACGGATACGGTGAACGAACTGGCAACGCCAACCTGACCAGCATCATCGCCAACATGAAGCTGAAGATGGACATCGATGTGATCTCCGACGAGCAGCTCGCCATGCTCACAGACACCTCACTGTTCATCGCCGAAACTCTGAACATGGCCCCGCACGCCTTCCAGCCATACGTCGGAGCCAGTGCGTTTGCCCACAAGGGCGGCCTTCATGCGGCGGCCGTTAACAAGCAGCGACAGTCGTATGAACACGTAGAGCCTGGCACCGTTGGAAACCGGAACGCTATAGTCGTCTCTGAGTTGTCCGGGCGCGGGAACGTACTACGCCGCATACGTGACCTCGGCCTCGCGAAAGATCTAACCGATGGAGACATCCAGGAGATCGTCCATGAGCTCAAGCACCTTGAGAATCGCGGGTTCTCATACGAGGGTGCAAGCGCGTCTTTTGAGCTGTTGATCCGTCGACATCTCCCGAACTACGAGGCTCCGTTTGATCTGATCGATTTCATGGTCCTTATTGAGAACCGACGGACAGCACGCGTCTCAGAACTCACCGGTGCCGGAGGCATCCTGTCTGAGGCGACGGTGAAGGTGCGGGTTGGCGAGGATATCCATCACACGGCGGCCGAGGGCAACGGTCCGGTTAACGCCCAGGACCACGCTATGCGCAAGGCGCTGCTCCAGTCTTACCCGGATCTGGAATGTGTCCGCTTGACCGACTACAAGGTGCGTGTCGTCGCCGACGGGACCGGCACCGGGGCCGTCGTCAGAGTCGTTATCGAATCATCGGATGGACACGATACATGGAGCACCGTAGGTTCTTCTGAAAATATTCTTGAGGCGAGTTGGCTCGCGCTTGCGGACAGCATGGAATACTGGCTGGTCTGCCGTCGGCCGAGTGTGCCCGGAGCTTCCTGACGAGCTCCGGACATTTATTAACCCGTGACCTTGAGTGAGCCGATCGGCCCGCTAATGCCGATCCTTGGGGATCGCCGTAGTGGGTGAGCATCTTCAACAATGGATAGCAGCTCTTACGAGTGCACAGATGTCCCAGCTCTGGGGAGGGCAACCGGACGTGTTCGGCACCCTCGACTGTCAAGAGCTACTAATTGAACAGGAGGGGTTGGACAAGTACGCCGACACTTACCTTCTCTTCCTCGACGATCTCTGGACGGAGCACATCAGTAGGTCGGGATGGCTAGGACAGGTTGTATCAGATCATCGGCAAGCGGCACCGCGACGACCTGCCGACCATCTTCACCTCGAACATTCAACAGATCGGCCAACGCATCGCATGGCGGATCATGGAAATGTACGGGGAGAACATCATCAACATGCAGGACGCAAATCAGCGGAATCGGCGTCTACGCCATACCAACAAATGACATGAACGACATGAAGTGCGCTGTTACATTGTCTGCATAAAGGGCTAACGGCCCTTCGCATCTTCATCGGTATTCCTCATCCAAACTTGGTTCTGAAAAGTGGATCATTTCGGTGACGGCTACGGCCAGAGTCGTTGAAGCTATTCCACAAGCCCGGGACGCGTGGTGCCGGATGTGTAGCTGCCGGCACCGAGCACACCAATGAACCGCTCGGCGACATCGCCGTCATCTGATATTCGATACGCCCTTACGACCGGCCTAGTCTTCTCAACCAGTGAAATAAGGACGTAGGACAGATCGAGCCAACCGCTTTCGACCGCATTTCGAACATCGGTATCCGACGGATAGCCCTGCGAGTAAGTGTGCGAGTGGTAGATCGCCACGAACTTCTCTCCAGCCCCATCCGCATCCCGCTCCGCTTCAATCACGTCAAGCGGGTCCATTTTGAACCGGTTGACCCGGCTCTCGTGGATATTCCTGATACGCCTTAGTTGCGTAACAGTGTTTCCTCGCCCCAGAAGCAGCCCACAACACTCCTCTGGATCTCTCTCCAGCGCGTGTGTGATGATCTCCGCTAGGAGCAACTTTGGCAGTTTGAGGGGTTTGCCATTCATATCGGCATGGTTCGAGCTATCGCGTTGTAGAAATTCGGCTCAGGCTCCATTTTCCGTCCTCTCCGGGAAATCATGCCGGCAAGACACGGGTATATGATGCGCGAGTCACGATATGCAGATAAAACACACTACCGTCTACAGCGCCCCTGGACGATATGCTGGGTGGCCGGCCAACTACGGCATATGGAGCTGGGAAGACGAGATCGTCACCGGCTTCACCCTTGGCTATCACAACGATAAGGGCGGGTTTCACGCCCGTGATACCGGGCGGCCCTTCATCGCCATGCAGTCAAGGAGTTTGGACGGAGGGCTGACCTGGGACAGCATCCAGGCTCCACTACAAGCGCCCGGGAATATGGGGATCTCCGCCGACGAGCACATGGCGGCTCCACAGGGTCCTGTAGCGGATCGCGTCGGCGCTCCTGTTGCACATCCGGGCGGTATCGATTTCACTCATCCGGACTTCGCAATGCTGTGCGCACGGACCGGGCTGAAGGCGGGCGCCGAGTCCTGGTTCTACACATCCATCGACAGGTGCCAGACCTGGGACGGACCGTTCACGCTGCCGATGTTCGGTCAACTGGGAATCGCTGCACGAACGGATTATCTGGTGGATGGGCGAGGAGAGGCCACGCTGTTCCTTACGGCGACCAAGTCGGACGGCGAAGAGGGCCGCGTATTTGGCGCTAGGACGGTGGACGGCGGCCTGTCCTTCAAGTTTGTATCGTGGTTGCGGCCAGACCCGCCGGGGTTCGACATCATGCCGTCATCGCTTCGGCTGGACGATGGTGGAATGATAACCGCCCTTCGGACCCGAAACGCTTCAGGTGGCGGCGATTCGATCGATCTGATGCGAAGCGACGATAACGGGATAACGTGGCGTCATATCACCACACCCGCATCCGACACCGGGACCGGCGGCAATCCACCCGCTATGATCCGCCTGTCCGATGGTCGAATCTGCCTGACCTATGGATATCGCGATGCCCCGTCGGGGATTCGGTCCGTTTTAAGCGATGATCAGGGCAGGTCTTGGAGTCCCGAGATCGTGCTCCGTGATGACGGAGGGAATCACGATATCGGCTACCCGAGGTCTGTCCAACGCAACGACGGAAGTGTCGTTACCGTGTACTACTACAACGATTCTCCCGACAAAGAGCGTTACATCGCAGCAACTATCTGGAAGCCTTAACATGCGCTCGCCAACCTGCCAGTGGTTAAGCGGCACGAGCCTATGAGGAGAGATCAAGCCCGATGAAGATCACTGATATCGAAACCTTCGTGATTCACCCGCCCCGCGGCAAGAACATGCTGTTCGTCAAACTCACCACGGACAACGGCATCGTAGGATGGGGTGAGGCGTACACTCAGACCGACCGTGACACGGCGGCGATCGCCCACATCGAGCAGCTTGGCCGATATCTGGAGGGCCGAGATCCGTTCAACATCCGACACTGGATGAACGTAGCTTACGAGGACTTCGCTACGAAGCGCGGCGGGATGGACCTCTGGTGTGCTTTGAGTGGCATCGAGATAGCAATGTGGGACATCGTTGGCAAGGCGGTCGATCAGCCCGTTTACAACTTGCTGGGGGGTCCCGTACGGCCAGCGATTCGCCTGTACGCAAACGCCTGGTATGGCGGCGCGAAGACGCTGGAAGAGTGGGCGCTGGCGGCTACTGAAACGGTGAAAAAGGGCTTCACCGCGCTCAAATTCGACCCGCTTTCCGGACCGTGGCGGGCCTACCCAAACTTCGAGGACCTGGAACAGGCCGCTGCGGTCGTCGGCGCCGTCCGTGATGCGGTTGGCGGCAAGGTCGAGTTGCTGATCGAGATACACAGGCGGCTGGCGCCCATGAATTCGATACGACTCGCCCACATGATCGAACGCTACCGACCGTACTGGTTCGAAGAGCCAAACCCGTCGGAGCACGTTCCTGCACTCAAAGAGGTCCGTGACGCGACCGACATCCCGGTCGTCACCGGGGAAGCTCTCTACACCCGCGAAGAGTTCCGGGATGTGATCGATCAGCGGGCCGTCGACATCCTCAACCCTGACATTTGCATCTGCGGCGGCATCCTTGAACTGGTGCAGATCGCAGACATGGCCGCTCCCCACTACATCGCCGTATCGCCACACGGTAACAACAGCACGGCCGTGGGTCTCGCGGCGGCGTTGCAGGCGTCTGCGGTGATGCCGAACTTCCTGATCTACGAATACTTCGTACACAATCAGGAGATCTGCGACGACATCTCGGTGAAGCCATTGGTGCCGTCAGGAAGTTATATGGAGCTACCGACAGACCCGGGAATTGGCATCGAGCTCGACGAGAGTAAGTTCGCCAAATACTCCGGTGACCAGTACCCGAAGCGCAACCTACGAACGCTTGAAGACGAGAGGGATTGGCACTAGAGGGTCAGGTATAACTACACACAAAATGGAACCCGTGTACAGGCGTACGCATTAATCCTGACACCTGATGAGTACCCACCGTACTCAATCAACGAGTAAGTGGACGTTGGATCGGCGCTGGAAAAATCGCCCGGCCTGTATTCCCAATTGCGCAGTTATACACAACACGGTCGTATGGGCGGATCGCTATCCGCCCATAGGGTGTTTTTGTTAGGACACGGCTATTGCGCGTGCGGCTTTTCCCGAAGGAGAACGACGGGCGGAGCAAGCCCAGTTGCCACAAGGTTGTCGCGACAACAATCGATCACCCTACCCCGGCGTCAACTCCTGGGTCGTCTCCGCACGTGCCTTGATCTCGTCCCAGTCCCAGAGCTGTGGAACGTAGTCCACTGCGCCCCAGATCGGCGCCTGGTCTGCGTAATGCGGGCTGCCCGGGTGGCCGGAAGCGCCCAGCGGGGAGACCCACTTGGACTTGCTCCAGTCGGACGGATCGTGGATGTATCGGTTCACCGATAGACCCGTGATGATGTACTTGTTGCCCTGCGAGAAGCTCCCCGCCTGGGGCGTGTCGATACCGCCGCCCATCGGGATCTCTGGCGGGTCGAGCACGCCGTCTATATCCGGGAACGACGCCGACAACGGGTGTACCGGCTTCGTGTGATGGACCTTGCCCCAGACCCAATCCGACATGTCTGATCCAAGCAGTCCCGTCAGTTCTTCCACCGCCCCCGTCAGCGCATCTGAGATGATCTCGTCCCAGGTCCTGTCCTCCGGGAGGAACTCGTCATCGTCTGATCTCAAACTCTCCCAGACGTGAGCAACCAGCTCGCCCCAGTGGGACGGGCCGCCACGACCGGTTCCGGCCAGTACCTCGTCCACCATCGGACCGAACAGGTGGGTGGCGACCTCCCACTGGATCTGTGACATCACCTCTGCGGCGATGAGTGGCTCAACGTCGTCACGCCCCATCTCGCCGTCCCAACTCGCCAG
>CAUZKS010000003.1:0-35075 GCA_963580625.1 Dehalococcoidia bacterium
ACGGACTACCGGAGCTGAGTCGGAAGTGCGCCCGGGTTCCGTCGATGGTTAAATGACCGGGCCAACCCTGAAGAAGCACGCTAAGGAGAACTTTTTATGCTGTTCCACGTTGTTGCCCAACACGACCATACGACATGTGGCAGAGTTCAAAATGGCAAAGTGCTGCCCCGGAAACCTGGGAAGCCGATGCCGTGGATGGACGGGAACGAACACGTAAAGGTAGTAGGCGTATGGGGATATCCCGTCGAGCATAAAGTTTTTGCTGTAATCGAGTCTGATTCATTCGAGGAAGTAACCAAACTTTTTGAGAGTCACCTCGCAATGGGTCCAGTAGAGGTCTTACCAGTGAGGTCCATGTCATAGGGTCAACGAGGAAGTAAGCCTGTGCGAACTTCTCACGGCTACCGGACACACGCGAACTAGCGGTGCTGTGGCAGGTGACGGACTACCGGAGTTGAGAGGGCCTGCGTCCGGGTTGCTGTCAAATCTGCTGTCAAACGCGAATCGACCCCGGTAGCAGTTACGCCACCGAGGTCGGTTTTACGATCGTTTTTCTGGTGGAGCTGGCGAGGATCGAACTCGCGACCCCCTGGTTGCAAACCAGGTGCTCTCCCACTGAGCTACAGCCCCACTGATTGGCCCGGGTTCTTTTATGATCGGGCCTCTATAAGCATAATCTCCAGTTGACCCTGCGCGCCATCTGCGATTCAATTATTAGGACGAAGTCTGCCAGCGTAGCTCAGGGGTAGAGCAGCTGTTTCGTAAACAGCAGGTCACAGGTTCAAATCCTGTCGTTGGCTCCATTCGTAAATCAAACGTAAGAGGGGCACTCAGAAATGGGTGCCTCTTTTCGCGTAATGGTCACAATGACTCGCGAAATCGGCATCTCCTCACTTGTTGGAATCGCCCTATGAGACCACTGTTTTGAGACCTCTGCGCGCATCATTGCCTCAAATCAGATAGTCCGTCACCTGCCACAGCACCGCTAGATCATGTCTGTCCGGTAGTCGCCAGACAACCGTTCCCTGCCTCGTATCCCAATATTGCTCACTACCTCGACCCAGACAATTCTGATGCCGCGCGATACCTGACATTGGCCGACAACTCATTCAAATTGGCAAACCCGGACGGAGCGACCTCCGCCCCTACGGCATCAGTAATTCTTGCTACCCCGTCACTTCAAATACCCATACCCGCAACATCGATTCCGGAAGCCCCTTCGGTAGCGACGGAAACTCGTCAGTCTTCTCCACGAGCTTCCATAAACCGGCCTTCGTAAGCTCGTCCTCGATCTCTATGAACCCACCGGTCTCACGCACGTCCGGTCGGACGGTATAGATAACGTGACCGCTTGGCTTTGTGACGCGAACGAACTCGTGTAGGGAAGAGGCGGGAGCGTGGCCGAATGTCAGAACACCCACACATGTGACAGCGTCAAACGAATCGGTCTCAAAATCCAGCGTCTCGCCCAGCACCATCCTTCGGAGATCTACGTAAACACCCTTCTGTCGGGCCTCCGCCATCATTTCGGCCGATATGTCGATGCCGGTCAGGTCGTCATAACCCGCGTCCGCCATCAACTGGCCAACCAGACCCGTACCGACTCCTGCATCCAGAATGCGAGCGCCTTGGGGCACGTACTTCTGGACCAACGGGACCGTCATCTGTGGGTCATTACGACCGTAGTCTCGTTCGGTATCCAACTCGTAATTCGACGCCCAGAAGTCATACCGCGCCGCCAGTTGCGCAGGGCTGGTAGACGAATAGACCCATCGGACAATGTCTTCGCCGGGAGCCGGGCCTTTAGATTCGTCAGTCATAGATCTCCTTTATGCTGCTGTTCCGGTCCGGAACTCAAGGTACCAACAACCACGGCAACGAACCTGCGAACCTTGCCGTTGGGTTTTAGTCTGTCACACTCGTCCACTGGCCAGCGATCTACTCAGACCTGGGAGTGGGGCGACTGACAGGTCCGCCAAATACTCCTCAAACATGACATCCACCTCCCTCACACTCCGTCGCCAGAAGTTCGGGGATGTCGATGTCTTCCGAGCAGCGCCCGGAGTAGAACGCGCCAAACAGGAATCCTTGAGCAAAAACGACTGCCGCCACGAGGAATGTGACCGAGACGTAGGCGACAGCTAGTCTGGGTCGTCCGATAGTCGACATTAGTGCCCCTCGCTGAAATTACTCCCGTATTCGGTCGTGAATCACGATTGGCAAGGTCATACATCGACGATTCCCATCGATAATCATTTATCAATGCATGATTTCGTAGTGTCCTGCATCATCATGAGCGAAATATAATCCGTCTACGGAAATTTCCAGCGAAAGGAACAACCATGGGACCAGACGGTAAAAACCTAGGCGAGATCGCAAGCGTCGTTCTGTTTGAAAACGACCGGGTCAAAATTTGGAACCTCATAGTTGAGCCGGGCGAGGCCAGCGACTGGCACCTGCACGGCCGTGACTACGTCACCGTGATCGTCGAAAGCAACGGCGCGCTTGAGGCCCAGTTCGGCGATGGCACAGTCAGCGAAAGCGGTAACTCTGTCGGCGATTTCACATATCACGACTCACACCTGGTTCACAGGGTCATGAACAACACGGACAAACGTTACAAGAACGTGTTGATCGAACTGAAGTAAACGCTCAATTCCACGGTCGCCGGATGGAACCCGTTTCGGCGAATTGTTGCTCGCCGAAATATAGCGACGCCCGGCGTCAATCGGCGTATTTGAGGCCGTGCCTGGATGACGGAGTTGTCGTTGGGTTTAAATCTGTCACATTCATCGAGTGACCATCGATTCACTCGGACCTGAGCATGGGCCAACAGTTCAGTGCCGACTAACAGGCCCGTTTAATACGCCTCGAATATGACATCGGCTTGCCTCACACATCGCCGACAGAAGTTCGTAGAGGCCTACTAGGGCACGGATTTCTCTGGGACTTTCATATCTAGATATACTCCGCTCATGTCGAGCGACGGGGTACAGAGACAAGTTGCCCGGGTTTTGGATCAGGCCGGGGGAAGAATTGTATTGCGGCAATGGGAAGTCCTGCCTGCACGCGCCGGCACGTTAAGCCTGACGTGATCTCCACAAAATGGATTTTGTTGGCCGTGATTGGATTGACCGCAGCGTGCACCAGTGCGATAGACGGACCTGCCCAGACCGACATCGAGTCCTCAGTGCAAGTAGCTAGTGCAGAGCCTGATAAGGCGGCGGAACCGACGGCAACACCCACGCAATCTCCTGGCCTTACCCAAATCGCACAACCAACGGAGTTTGTTTCATCGAAGGATTATGGGGAGTTTGACGTGGGTATGCGTACCCAATTTCAAGCTGCCGTGGACAACGAATTCTCGGCTCTTGAAGAAAAGGCTGGAATCTCGGTTGCCGTCTACACTAATGAAACACTTTGGACATACGCGGTGGGTGAAGCCGATGAAGACGTCAATATGACAGTCGAAACTCCCCTGCTAATCAGCAGTACTTCAAAAACTTTCTTGTCGGCGCTCATTTTGGCCCAGATTGAAAAGGGTCTATACGAACTTACAGACTCCCTTGGCACTGTATTGGCAAACCATCCTGACTTTTCGTCATTCCCTCCCGATGAAGTCAATCCGGAAGTTACCATTGAGGACATGTTGACGATGTCTTCTGGAATGGCTGACTTTAGTTACAACATGGAAGGGAAGAGCGCATCTTACAAGCAACCTGTGTGGACTCCCTCGGACACGGTTGACCTCATTCCATCCCCATATTCAGTTCCTGGTAACTTCAAGTACAACGACACCAATGTCGTTCTCCTAGGAATCGTTGCGGAATTTTATGGTGAGGAATCACTTGCAAACCTGTATAGGGAGGCTTTTACAAATCCATTAAAGATGACTGCTGTCATATTGCCCGAAGAGGGTATTGCCTGGCATACGCAATTGTTTAACGATCAAGCTGATGATTTCACGTCACCGAGAATGGCTATGCCATATACAGACGTGTCGCCCTGGGGTGGACTTGGATTCGGGAACATGATTCAAACAGCCCCTTTTGGATTTGGTTATTACCTGGGTGCGGTAGGGAGACTGCGTTACGGGTGTTGCGGAATTATTTCAATCCCTGAAGACGTGGCTCGCTGGGCATATGAACTGTACGGGCGGAATGGATCCGCAATTTCAGAATCCGCCCGAGATCAGCTCCTTAATTCGTTTTCGGAGACGCGTGTTCCACCTTGGGGAGTAACGAATGAATCATATGGATATTTGGCATCCAAGCGAACATTCATATTGCCTGATTCTACAATCATAACGGCCTATGGGCATCCCGGTGGTGGTGGTGGTTATGCCTCCTTAATGCTTTATTCAGCTGAACTTGACTTATCTATTTCAATTTTGGCTAATTCCGAAATGTCGTTTAGAGGATTCTGCGGTCCGGAGAAACCGATGAATTGCATCGCGTCGGATATTTTCGCGGCCTACTCTAATACCGAAGGCCGTTAAGAGTTATAAACGCAATAGCGCCACTACTGGTTGTACAGATGACTTTGGAATCGGTTCTTTAATTGGAAGATAAGGGAACCGATTACGCCGTCAATCTCCGGAGGCCTTTTTGCCAGCTTTACGCAGTGCCGGGTCGGTAGCGACGGCGATGGATTTCAACAGCCCGGCGATCGCGATGATGGACCCGCCAAGGAACAAAGGCAGTCGCGCCTCCGGGCGCTGAACGATTAAGCCATCGCCCAGTTGGATCGTCGCAAGGACAACTCCGGCAACGGTGAGCGCCACATAAGGCAACAGGTTCCGGATCATCGGAGTCCCCCGGCTATTTAACCGTTCCATCGATCTCTAAATTTCAGCCTTGGCCCGTTTTAACGAACCGGCCTATCGGACAACCTTATCTAACAACCAGGTTAACGAGTTTCCCCGGGACGTAGATGCGGCGAACGATCTCGGTGTCGTCCGTGTACGCCTTTACACGATCAGACGCGAACGCGGCCTCAAACGCCTGTTCTTCTGTGACGTCTGCCGCAAGGTTCAGTTTTTCTCGGACCTTACCGTTGATCTGTACGACGATCGTAATCACTTCGTCAGCGGCGAGCTCTTGATCCCATACGGGAAGAGGCTCGTTGTGGATGCTGAACGAGTGACCGGTCCGTTCCCAGAGTTCCTCCGCAATGTGGGGGGCGAGCGGCGCCGTCAGCAACAACATGCGTTCCACGGTGTCAGACCATGCCGCAGCGGATATCGCTCCGCTGTCCCATCCACGATTCATCTCGCTCACGAGTTCCATGAGCGCCGCGATCGTGGTGTTGAACTTAAATCGCTCAAGTTCCTGGATCGCGCGGCGTGTCGTCTTGTGCGATGCCCTGAGAAGTTCGCGATCGGCTTCCGTGTCCCCTAGTTCCGCAGAAGAGAGCTCTGAAGTATCCCGGTTTGCCAGGTCCCATAACCGGTTCAACCACCGGGTGATGCCTGCCAACCCATCGTCACTCCAGTCCCCTCCCTGATCCCATGGGCCAAGGAACATCAGAAAGCAGCGAATTGTGTCTGCGCCGTAACGATCAACCAGAGGGTCAGGCGGAAGCGGGTTGGAGCGCTTGGATATCTTCTTATGGTCCTTGATCAAGAGACCCTGGTTGAACAGCCTTGAGTAAGGTTCATCAAAGTCGATCATCTTGAGATCGCGTAGCGCCTTCGTGAAGAACCGTGCGTACAGCAGGTGCATCACGGCATGCTCCGCCCCGCCCATGTACTGATGTACCGGCAGCCATGACTTCACGGCATTCGGCTCAAACGCCACTTCGGACGATTTTGGACTGGCAAATCGGAGGTGATACCAGGACGAATCGACGAACGTGTCCATCGTGTCCGTTTCTCGCTTTGCCGACTCGCCGCATTTGGGGCAAGTCGTGTTGATAAATTCGGCGTCATCCGCCAGCGGGGAACGGCCTGTTGGCTTGAAGTCTGCCTCGTCCGGCAGGCGTACCGGAAGTTCACTGATCGGCACGGGCACAATCCCGCAACTCTCGCAGTGGATGATCGGTATAGGGGTGCCCCAGTAGCGCTGTCTGGACCATTGCCAGTCACGCATTCGGTACGTAACACGGCGTTGGCCCATGTCATCGGCCTCGATCTTGTCTGCGATCTTCTCCAGACCCTCTTTGTTGGAGAGGCCGTCGAACTCCGCGGAGTTGATCTGAGTCCCGGGCGCCAAATACGCCTCGTCCAGACCTGATCCATCCCAGTTATCCGGGGCGATCACGACCCTTATCGGCAAGTCGTATTTCTTCGCAAATACGAAATCACGATCGTCGTGGGCCGGCACGCCCATGACCGCGCCGCTTCCGTAGGTTGCGAGGACGTAATCACCGATCAAGATCGGCACGCGTTCCCCGTTCAGCGGGTTCGTCGCATAAGCGCCCGTGGGCACGCCGGTTTTCTCGCGCTCCGTTGAGGTGCGATCTATCTCAGGAGTACGGGCCGCCTGGGCGATATATTCAGAAACCGACTCTTGTTGTTCAGCCTGCGTCAGTTCCTCGACCAGTGGATGCTCCGGAGCGAGCACGACAAACGTCACGCCGTAGACGGTATCTATGCGTGTGGTGTAGGTGGTCAGGATGGTCTTTGACAGGCCGTACTCAGAAATATCAAACTGGAAGTCGACGCCTTCTGATCGGCCGATCCAGTTGGTCTGCATCACCTTTATTTTGTTTGGCCAGTCGATGTCATCCATTTGAAGGAGTTCTTCTGCGTATGCGGTGATACGGAAGAACCACTGGTCCATCTCTCGGCGCGTGATGACTGTGCCGCAACGCTCACAGGCGCCATCGAGCACCTGTTCGTTGGCGACCGTGGTCTGGCAGCTCGGGCACCAGTTGGCGAATCCACGTGACTGGTAGGCCAGCCCGGCCTCGTATAGTTTCAGGAACAGGTACTGGTTCCAGCGATAGTAGTCCGGCGTGTGTGTCGCCAACTCCCGATCCCAGTCGTAGCTGGTTCCCATCGCCCGGAATTGCCGCTGCATGTTGACGATGTTTTTCTCGGTATAGACGCGCGGGTGAATGTTTGAAGCGATCGCTGCGTTTTCGGCCGGCAGTCCAAAAGAGTCGAACCCCATCGGGTGCATGACGTTGTAGCCCTGCATGCGCTTGAGGCGGGCGTGGGCGTCGGCGCCGGAGTACTGGAACCAGTGGCCGATGTGCACATCCCCGGACGGATACGGGAACATAACTAGCGCGTACCAGTTGTCCTTGCCGGGAACATCATCCGGCACCCGGTAAACGCCTTCACGCTCCCATCGCTCCTGCCATTTCGTCTCGATAGCGGAGGGCTCGTAACGGTCCCTGTCGGTGGCCGCTGTCGAATCGCTTTCCTGGCGATTGGGAATGGTGGTCAAGTGGTAATTCCTGGGTGTACTTGGGATATGTCCGGGGAGTTAAGGGGAGACGCCAGTTCATCAGGCCCGAGTCCGGGAGGGTGCCCGGACTCGGGCCTGATTACCGTAGAGACGGCCATTCTAGCAAGTAGACCCAGCTACACGTTTCCTATGACGGAAACTGCCGAGTTCCAGCCACAAAAAAACCCGGGTCCCTCGTACAAGGGACCCGGGGCGCAAAGATCGCGGCCACCAGGGACCAGCCCTGACCGTTCGCCGCAGGCGCCGGTTGGCCGCTAACCAGCCGACGGCGGCGGCGCCCGCAACATCGGGCCATCGGCCAGTCAACGTGAATGACCGGCGTCTCGTTAGACTGCTGCGCATTGGATTTATGCTGAAACATAAATATGCCTCTGAATACCCTCCTGGAACCGGTAGCCACCCGGCATCTATGAACATTAGAACGTGCAACGATTGAGGTTAGTGGTGACAATTACTCCTCTGACCCAGATCGCGTCAAAGCAACCGGAGAATCAGTCCTCTCGCGAGGTATGTGGTATACAGGTGGTTGGGGATGACTGATGGTGCCCCAATTGCACAATTAATTGAGGAGAGGCACATGGCTGACGTCTCAGTAAAAATAAACGACAACGGTCCCTACGTAATTTCCGGCGATGTGACCATCGTGGACGTTGAGGGTAAGAAGTTGTCATGGACCGGAACCGCTGTGGCTCTGTGCCGCTGTGGTCAGTCAACCAATAAGCCGTTCTGTGACGGCACACACAACAAGGCGGGCTTCTCGAGCGAAGTTCGGGGCTAGAAGTGCCCTACCGGGCTTTTTGCCGGATAAACCGGATAAAGCAGATCATCAAATGGGCGGTCTTAACCTGACCGCCCGTTTACGCGCCCAGCATGTACGGGATTGTTCAAGGGTTGAAGACGTTAACGGGCGATCCGTTCAGCCATGCCTGTACGTTTTCGAGCGAAGCAGCCATGAAGTAACGGATCGTATCTCCCGTTGCGTAGCCAAGGTGCGGCGCCAACAGGACGTTGTCCAGCCCGAGCAACGGGTGATCGCCGGGCAATGGCTCGATATCGTAAACGTCCAGCGCGGCCCCTGCGATCACGTCGTTCCTGAGCGCATCCAGAAGCGCTGTCTCTTCAACGATCGGACCCCGGGACGTGTTGATCAGGTAGGACGTGGGCTTCATAAGCTCGAATTCGCGGGCAGTTACCCAGCCCTGGCTTAGATCGGTGAGCGGGACGTGGATCGACAGAATGTCGGACCGAGAGAACAGCTCGTCCCACGAGACGTACGCCGCGTTATTCGCGGCGGCGCGCTCGGCGTCAAGCGTCGGGCCCCATGCGATCACGTCCATATCGAAGGCGTTGCCGTAACCGGCGACAAGGGTGCCAAGGCGGCCCATGCCGAGGATGCCGAGCGTCTTGCCCCCGATGCCCTCGGCGACTTTCGTCTGCCACTGCCCTTCTCGCATCTGCCTGTCTTCTATCGCTATGTGGCGCGTCACGGCCATGATCAAGGCCCAAGTGAGTTCTGAGGTGCTGTTGCCACGTGAGGGCAAGCTCGTAGTGATGCAAACCGTGATTCCCAACCTGTTGGCGGCGTCCATATCGATGTTTGCCTGCCGTGCGCCGGTTCCGGCGATCAACTTCAAGTTGGGCAGCCGTTCCAGTACTTCCGCCGGGAATCGCGTACGTTCGCGCGTTGTGACCAGTATTTCGAACGGCGCGAGCCTATCCACGAGGACATCCTGGTCGAGGATCGTGTCGTCGAAGATATCGATCGATTCGACCGGCAACGAAGCCCAATCGGCCGCCCCCTCGGCAAGGTGAAGATAATCGTCGAGAATCGCTATTCTGGTCATTTGATTGTGGTCTCCGAATTGTTGGATTGGCTGGGGGATGTAAGCAGCGAGGATCTTGCTGCAACTTTCTGAGGCATTTCTGCGGGGCCTACAATCGACGCCTCGTAGGCCCGTACTTCCTACACGATTACAGAAGAGGCGGTGCTTTCAGCGCACGGCCTCTCCCGCAAGTACGCCGGTCACCTTCTCGTTCTCTACAGCCAGCTTGCCGTTCACGAAGACGTACGGGATGCCAGACGGATGGACCGCCGGGTCTTCGAACGAGGACTGGTCATTCACGGTGTCCGCATTGAACAAAACCAGATCCGCAAAGTTGCCGTCAGCGATCACGCCGCGTTTGTCGATCTTGAAGCGCTGTGCCGGGTTCTGGGTAACGCGCTGGATCACCTGTTCGAGCGGCCGGTCGAAGCGGCGACGGAGTCGGCCTATGAAGCGAGCGAAGCAGCCGAAAGCCCTTGGGTGGACGATGCCGACAAGCGGCGGAGCTATCGGGATGGAGTCGCTGCCGATCATGTAGTCCGGCCGGTCCAGCAGGTTCATCACGTCTTCTTCGTGCTGACGCCAGATCCGTACGCTTGTCGGCGGGATTCCCCGAAACCCGATGCCCATCTCCTCTTCCACCATGAGTTCCATCACGAGTTCCTCCACAGAGGTGCCCTTCGCTTCCGCCGCGTCCTCAAATGTCATGCCCACCAGATCATCGTTAGGGCCTTCCGCTATGGCTGTGAACATGTTGCCGCCCATGGGAGTTATTGGCGTCTCTTGGAAGAACTTGATCAGGTCCTTGCGGGTCTCCAGATCTCGCAACCGCTCCATCATGGCGTCCGATCCACCTTCATGTACCCAACCCGGGATGAAAGTGTGGGGGAAACTTGAGCCTACCGGGTAGACATAGCACTCAAGCGAAACGTCCACACCCTCTGCCTTGGCGGCGTCCACCGGATCCATGATCGACGCGATATCGCCGATGTGAGGCGGTGCGGTGCGGTAGTGTTCAAGGTGGACCGGGACACCCGAGCGACGCCCGATCTCAAGTGCTTCAAGGACGCCCCCGCCCGCGTACCCGCGTTCAGGGTTGTGATTGCGCAGATGCGTGCTGTACGGCAACCCGAACCCGGCGGCCACCTCACAAAGTTCCACCAGCTCGTCGGTGTCGCTGTACGCGTTCGGGTAGTAGGACATTCCGGTTGAAAAACCACGAGCCCCCTGCTCAAGTCCTTCCCGAAGCATGCCCTTCGCTCGGTCCATGTCGGCCCCTCTTAAGGGAACGTCGTTCATGCCAACGGCGGATATGCGGACGGGTCCGTGGCCGATGAAGGTGGCGACGTTGCATGAAGTCTTGAGGTGGTAGTTGCTGAGGAACGCGTCTATCGACGACATATCCAGGTCTTCAGGCGGGAATCCCAGAATGCCGGACAGGTACTTCCGGTACATCAGGTAGTCATCGTGAGAAAGCGGAGCGTACGAGAGTCCGTCAGGGCACAGTATCTCCGTCGTGACGCCCTGGCGGATGCCGCTCGCATGTTGACCATCGAGCAGGAGTGCGCCGTCGGAGTGGGCGTGGACGTCGATGAACCCGGGCGTGACGGTCAAGCCGGTGGCGTCGATCATGTTGTCGGCAGTGGATTCCGACAGATCACCTGTGGCTGCGATCTCTTTACCCGAGATACCGATGTCAACCCGTACGCCGGGCGTGCCGGTTCCGTCGATCACGGTGCCGCCGGAGATGATGGTGTCGAATTTCATTGTTGTTCCTTGATCCGCTGTAAATTGCCGCCGGTGTTACTCCATCAGCGGTTATTAAACCTTGCCGGGATAATGGTCGCACTTGCCCCCAGGTGTGGATTGAAATCCACGCCTGTTCCCTGCACCCTCTCCCAGACGCAGAGGGGATTCGAGAAATTCCATAGCCCCGTATAACAGGAGGATATTAGGCTAGTGACATCCATCGTATTTGACCATGTTGGCGTGATCGACGGGTGTGGTGGTGTGAAATCTGATACCACGGTTGTGGTTGAAGGAGACAGGATTACCGCCATTGGTGGCACAGATTATTCACCCCCAACTGATGCCCGGGTAATCGATGGTACTGATCACTGGCTCATGCCGGGCCTCATCAACTGCCATGATCACTTATCGCATAAATGGATCCGCTGGGCTACACAGGACGAGTACCACTCCGGGAATGTTAGTCGGCTACATACTGAACCTGGTCCCCGGGCGTTGGAATCCGCCAAGTACGCAGCGTGGACAGTGAGGCAAGGGGTCACGACGATACGGGATCTTGGAAGTGCCGGAATCGCCGCCGGGGCCGAAATGTTCACGAACGTACACATGCGTGATGCGATCGGGCCCGGAATGCCTGGACCAAAGATTTTGGCAAGTCGATTGATGATTGCGATGACCGGGGGGCACGGAACGCCGTGGTTCGGCGTGAGGGAGGCAGACGGTGTTGAGGAGGTCCGTAAAGCGGTGCGAGAGCAAATTAAAGGCGGTGCGGACTGTATCAAAGTGATGAGTACAGGTGGTCTATCCAATTATCCTCACGAACGGCCAGACATAGATCAGTACACGGTGGATGAGCTGACTGCGGCAGCAACTGAAACACACCGATTTGGAAAGCTCATTGCTACCCATGCAATGTCAGATCGTGCCGTGTCTCGTGCGATCCAGGCAGGAATCGATACGATCGAGCACGCATTCTTAGCGAGTGCAGATGGCATCAAGCTTATGGCAGATAGTGACATCGCCTTCGTTCCAACCGCCCGGGTGTCCTGGCGTACGGCTCGCACCGCATCTCCCGAGTTGGCGAGCCTTTTATCTGAAGCCAATCACGCCCAACGCATCTTGGAAGCGTCCGAACTGGGTGTGAAAATCGGGGTGGGAACAGATTCTCGTTTCACGATGATCGAGGAGATGGAAACCTTGGTCGACTATGGAATGCCTGTCCAGTCCGTAATTCAGGGCGCTACCGGGACGGCCGCTGATATCTGTGGGCTCGAAGGTATTGGGATTGTGGCCCCAGGGATGACAGCAGATTTATTGCTGTTGGGATCTAATCCTCTGAACGGGCTTAGATCCGCATTTGAGAAACTAAAAATGGTCGTACAGCGGGGAGAAATCACCGTGTCCGCCAGTGACGCTTCCGTTGCTCTGCGTCCGATGACCCCACCCGGACCGTTGGACTGAAAAGCGAACGAAAGTATCGGAGGCGGATTATTGCTCGGGACGAGTACACACACTAGATGTTTAGGTTCGAAGAGAGGCCCGCGATTCGTTCCGTGGCGTCGTGAAATTGGGCAACGATCTGCTGATGGACTAACGGTCTCTCCACTCACATGAGTGACGCCAGACTCTGAGATCGACCTCACTGCTCCAATTCATGCGTCGTATGAACCATGCTGTTTTGGGAAATCCCCCAAATTTCGAAATGCTGTCGAGTCGACTAGGGGGAATCGCCTGCTTCGAGAATGACATTCAGCACTACGTAGACGGCATGGAGGGAACGATCAGAAGTACATGGTCGGCTAACTTCGATATCCAGCCTAATTACTTGTCAAACTCAGACATCAATGCCGTTAATCCACAGTTCGTCGTTTCGAATCCAAAAGGACTCACGTCACCCCATATGGAAGCGGTCGCGGTGAGTTCTACCTATACCCGACTATGTCCACTAATCGGGGAACCAGTCCGATTGTTGATTAGGAACCCGGCAATCTCACGGTAAGCGTTTCCAAATAGTGAACATCACTCCCTCTCACGACTGCGGAAGTAATCGCGTGACCGGTGCTGTGAGTAAATTAGTCACGATATCGACCAGATTATGGTCTTCTCGGTCGCTGGCGGCTAGCGAGTGCCATTCATGGGCGATCAATCGGCAGTTTGAAATTTACTCATGATTTTTACCTTCACAGCATTATCAAAGATTCGCCGGAGCTAATGTGAAGTCACGTGCTCGGTATGCAAGACTGACACTGTGTGATTAGCTCTCTACGTGCACATGTATCCCCAGCCGTGGTCGAGGGAATTTTTATATGAGCCAGGACGGAACGATCAAGGTGTTCATTCGAAAGCCATGAACAAAGCCGGGACATCAGGCGGCCCGGTGATCGTCGCCAAAGATTTGCGCAAGCGTTACGACGATATCCAGGCCGTAGATGGCGTGTCTTTCGAGGTGTCCCCGGGTGAGGTTTTCGGCATGCTCGGGCCAAACGGAGCGGGCAAAACGACCACCGTTGAGATCCTGGAAGGGATGCGGGATCCGGACTCCGGTGTGGCACTGATCAACGGGATCGATGTCACACGTGAGCCGATGCGCGTGAAGAAGATCATCGGCGTGCAACTTCAGGCCAACGCGTTCTTTGACCGCCTGACGTTGTCCGAGTTGCTGAAGCTGTTCGGCACGCTTTACGGACACAGCGTCTCACCACAGGATCTGCTGGACCGCGTCGATCTGGGAGACCGCGGCAAGTCGCAATTCAAGACTCTTTCCGGCGGCCAGAAGCAACGCTTCTCTATCGCCGCCGCACTGGTTAACAAGCCCGTCCTGATGTTCCTTGATGAACCTTCTACCGGACTCGACCCGCAGGCCCGCCGGAACATGTGGGAACTGATCAGGGGCTTACAAGCTGACGGAACCACGGTGATGCTCACGACGCACTACATGGAAGAGGCGGAGGAGTTGTGCGACCGTGTGGCCATCGTGGACAGCGGCAGGATCGTCGCGCTAGACACGCCGTTGGCGCTTGTGGACGGGTTGCTTGAGACCGGTTTCCGGAATGAGAGGCCCACACGTGAGGCCACGCTTGAGGATGTTTTTATAAGCATTACAGGCCGGGCTTTGCGAGATGAGTAATCCGAGTAACCCCGCGCACAAACGGGCCTCCGCATGAGGATCACCCTGAGTCTCACGGTTGCCTCCCTGAAAATGTATTTCAGGAACCGGCAGGCGATCTTCTTCTCGCTTTTCATTCCTTTTTTGATCATGGTGATATTCGGGCTGCTGGATTTTGATCGATTCAGCGGGGCCGATGTCGGAATCGTCGACCAGGCCCAGAACGAAGCTTCGGCGGTGCTGATCCTTCAGTTGACCGATCGTCCAGACGAGCTGGTGGACGTTGAACTTGGCAGCCTGGGCAAAGAAACGGAGCGGCTCACGGACGGCGAGATCGACGCCATGTTCGTGATTCCAGCGGGCTTCGCCGAGCTGGGCGGACCTGTAACGGTGTCCGCGACCACCGATGAGCGATCGCCGCAGCGTGCTGCACTCGCCGTGGCGCTGCTGGGCCAGATCCTCGGGGAACTCGAAAGACAGGCGGCCTCCACGCCCGAGGTCACCGATTCCAGCGTCGCAGACGGGGCCCCGAAATTCGGCACTATATTCCTATCGACGCTCGAGGGTGATGACCGGAGCTACACCGCGTTCCTGGTTCCTGGGATCGTAGCGATGTCGATCATGCAGCTCGGCATATTCGGTGTCGTATTCGCGTTGGTGCAGTATCGGCAGCAGGGTGTACTACGTCGACTAAAGGCCGCACCGGTAAACCCGGCGCAGTTCCTGTTCGCACAGATATCGACTCGATTGTCCATATCCGTGTTTCAGACGCTGATCCTTCTGCTAGCGGGGATGATTCTGTTCGATCTCGCGGTGGGCGACGGCGACGTCGTTTCCTGGCTGCTTGTCATAGCTCTGGCGGTGTTCGGCGGCATCCTGTTCGTCACGATGGGTCTTGCGATCTCAGGTGTGGCCCGTACCGAGGAGGTGGCGGCGCCGGTCACGAACCTGGTCTCGATGCCGATGATGTTTCTATCCGGTGTGTTCTTCCCGCTGGACGCCCTGCCGGGAGTGGTGACGGTGGTGACGCAGTTCCTGCCACTCACGTTCCTTGCGGACGCAATCCGGGCCGTTGTGACGGACGGAGCCGGGATCACGGATATCTGGAGTGAACTGGCAGGCCTGGCGGCGTGGAGCGCGATTGTGTTTGCAGCCGCCACCCGGTTGTTCCGCTGGGAGTAGCCTCCAGCGGGGGCTTGGGTACGGGGTGTCGTGAATGGGTTGAAGGGGCCTATGGCGATACGCGATATGCCCTCGGGTCGATACCAATCGACCCCTACTATGTGCGTGTGAGGACAGGCGTTTCTACCCGTCATTCTCACGGAGTCGGGAATCCAGAACATCCATATTTGCGATCAGAGGGTGAACTCGGGAACGCGCGTGACGCGCTGTCCTTCCCGGGGGGAGGGCCTCAGTCCTTCGTCTGGCTCAGGAACAGGCTCCCCAACTTCTCCCGCCCGGGAGAAGGGAATGGCGAGATCTGGCGTGAGAGTGAGATGAGCGGATCCTGAATCAAGTTCAGGTTGCCTGAGCAGGGATTTTGGTTGTCTATCACGTCCAGATCAGCGGGCCGCACAGCAGAGAAGCAAGCCCCCGAATCGGTGCACGGTACCAACCCGGTCGGCTCGCTTCTAAAAATGTCTACTGGTCACTACCTGGCCTGGATTCCTCTTGATCCTGGCAAGACGGCGGTAATCACATCCCTTCGCACTACTCACATGAATAACCCCGGTAGTCCCAGATTCGTCTTCGTCGATGATGGACGTTACGTTCTCTAGTGGCTAGTCTATTGTACAAACCAGTTGATAAGTGAGCGCTTGACAACATGGAGAACGCAAAAGGCATATCCGTCGGTGAACTATCACGGAAAACCGGGGTCAGCCCCGCGACCATAAATTTCTACGTAAATCGGGGTCTTCTTCCACGTCCGGTCAAGACGGCACGTACACGCGCCTTGTACCCACCACAGATGGTCGAACGGATCGCCCGGATCAAGGACTTCCAGGATCGCGGCCTTCCGCTCGCCGTTATCGCCCGGATTCTTGACAGTCCCAACCCCGCCGCTGAACTCGGTTTGTCCAGCACGCCCACACGAACGGTACGCGGACCAGTCGGCCTGGCGGACTACCTCGAACAGACGGGGCTAGCCCGGGATGTGCTCGCACGATTGATCGAGGCCGATATTCTTCGCCCGGGAGGAGACGAGTCCGGACTGGTGTTTGATCGCGCCGATCTCGCAGCCGGTCGGGCCGCCGCCCGTCTACTGAACGAGGGTGTCGAAATCGAGACGATTCTGCGGCATGATGAGTTTCAGCCGGTGTCGCGCGCCGAGGCGCACTTCCTGGCGGAACACCTGGCAGAAGCAATGCAGTTCGAGCCGTCCCAGCGAAAAGCGACGGCGGCACGCGCCGCGTTCGCTACGTTGCGTGACTACATGAGGCTGCGAGAGCTTGAGACCGCGTATCCAGACTGGGACCAGCCCCCTCGTTAGAGGGCGTTTATCGCTTCCGCGACCTCAAAATCCAGGCCCGTCAGTCCGCCCATATCGTGGGTCGATAGCGTAAGCGTCACCCGGGTGTATCGGATGTCGATATCCGGATGATGATCCCTTGATTCGGCGATCTCGGCGACGCTTTGAACGAAGGCGATGCCTTCTAGGAACGACGGCGCCTCAAACGTCTTAGAAATGCTATCGTCAACCCGCGCCCATCCCGGGACAACGCCAAGTCGCTCCGAGACCTGATCGTCTGTAAGTCGTGATCGGCTTGTCATCGGTACCTCCAGTTGATTCTGCCGTGCCTAGTCCCTTTATCTCCGAGACCCAAAAATAACCGCTCGTTCAGGCCTAGTCCTGGTTCGGGTTTACGCGCTCCCGGACGTAGGTGAGTATGGTTTCAATACCATCGGGTGGAGCTCCGAGCGAGACCGCAGTCTCCACGTCAGCGGCCACGAGGTCTTCCTGGCCTAACGCTGCGTGCGCCACGGCGCGATTGCCGTACGCGTCAGAGTTGGATGGGTCCAACTTTATCGACCTGTCCAGATTCGTCACGGCTTGCACGAAGTTGCCCAGGGACAGATAGGCAGTGCCCAGGTTGAACTGAAGTGTCGCGTCTTCCGGTTCGATCTGTTCAGCCGCCTCAAACGACTCCGCGGCTCGATCCGGGAAGCCAAGCTGCGCGTACTTCAGGCCGCGTTGGAACCAGCCCAGAAAATCGTCCGGGGCCGGTTCGGTATCTTGAGCTGGTTCGATGTTTTGATCGCTCGGTTGTAGATTCACGCAATCACTTTACGACGAACGAGAGATCACATAACGTGCTTTCCACGTAAGTTATGGCAGTGGAAGACGGAAGCGACAAGGGGTCAGGTGTCCCGGTGATGATGAGAGGGGTATCGATGCGCCTGAGTATTCGATGTCGGTGCGCGACGCTTCCGCGCGCTAGAATCGCCTCATTCTTGTCGGCGTCAGCGCAACACAACGGCCCGGCCGGAATTCGCACCGTTTCTCAAAGCCGCAAGAATCGCCGGAGAATTTCATCAGATGCGTATCGTGCTAATCGGTCAGCAAGCGTTCGGTCAATCGGTACTGAACACTATTCTCGAAGCGGGCAAGGACGAGGTCGTTGGGGTTTTCTGCTCTCCAGACCAGGAAGGCCGGCGGGAAGACCCGCTCAAGGCCGGCGCCGTTGAGCACGACATCCCGGTGTTCCAGCCCGGTCGATTCCGCAGCGATGAGGCCATCGAACAGTTCAACGGGTTGTCGCCTGATCTATGCGTTATGGCGTACGTGACGGACATCGTGCCGATGGAGATGATCAACGGCCCGACCCACGGCACCATCCAGTACCACCCCTCGCTGCTCCCGCTGCACCGCGGGCCGAGCTCCATCAACTGGCCGATCATCATGGGCGAGGAGCGGACCGGCCTGACGATCTTCTGGCCGGACGAGGGCCTGGACACGGGACCGGTGCTTCTCCAGAAAGAGATCGAGATCGGGCCAGACGACACGCTCGGGTCCGTCTACTTCAACCACCTGTACCCGATGGGCGTAGAGGCGATGATCGAATCAATAGACCTTGTCCGTGACGGGAACGCTCCGAAGATAGTCCAGGACGAGTCGAAATCGACTTACGAGAGCTGGGCAAAAGCGAAAGACGGGCGGATCGACTGGTCCCTGCCCGCCCAGCAGATATACAACCTGATACGCGGCTGCAATCCCCAGCCCGGCGCAAGCACGACTTATGACGATGAGAGGCTGCGGATATTCGATTCCGGCCTCTGTGAGTCCGTTGATACGAATGCCGCGCCCGGCACCGTCATCTTGTTAGGAGAGCAGGGGTTTGAGGTCGCCACCGGCGACGGCACTGTGATGGTCAAACGTGTGCAGCGGCGCGGCGCAAAAAAAGAACCGGCCGCAGAATTCGCATCCACGGCCGGAATTAAGATCGGTGATCACCTCGGGTGAGGCCAGCGGTTCCCCTCGAACCGCCTGTGAAGGACTGAGGGTTTATCCAGGTACGGGCGATTAACGCCTGACGTCTGAGCTTCCTGAGGCTGCCGCTAGCACCTCGGCCTCTGACGCCAGGTTGAAGTCGCCGTGAATGGTGTGGGCGATCGCCCCGGACGCCGTCGCAAAGTCTGCGACCTGTTGCGGATTCCAGCCGTTCATGACGCCCCAGATCGCTCCAGCGGCGAACCCGTCTCCACCACCCACGCGATCCACAATCTCAAGCTCGTGCCGGCGGCTCAGGGCGATCTCAGAACCATCGAAGTACACGCCTTGCCACGAGTTGTGATCGCTTGAGTGAATATCTCGAACGGTCAGGGCCACCTTGTCGAACCCGTATTTGGAGACGGCCTTCTCAACGAACGGACGGTACGCGTCTGCGCTCCGGTCATCGGGCTCTATGTTGCCTGCCATTCCCAGCATGATACCTAGGATGGGGTCACGCGCGCTCCCGATAGCAACATCCACGTACTGCATCAACGGGCCCAACCGCTTCGCCCCCTCCTCCGGGCTCCACAGTGCGCTGCGGTAGTTGAAATCAGTGCTAACAGTCATGCCCGCAGCTTTAGCCGCTTCGCAGCCGGCTGCCACCGTGGCGGTCGACTTCTCGGAGATGGCACAGGTAATGCCGGAGAAGTGGAACCAGTCGCGTCCGGCGAGCGCAGCGGGCCAGTCCACCATCCCGGGCTCGATCTCTGACATCGCCGACAGCGCCCGGTCGTACACCACGGCCGACGGTCGTACCGATGCCCCGATCTCAAGGTAGTAAAGGCCAAGACGGTCGCCGCTCCGAACTACTAGCGAGGTGTCCACACCGTACTGCCTGATGTAGTTCACGCACGCCTGCCCGATGTCGTTGTCCGGGATTCTGGAGATTAGCGACGGCTCTACCCCGAACTGTTCTAGGGCGACCGCCACGTTGCACTCGGTGCCGCCGTAAATGGCGTCAAACTGGCGGGCCTGCGTCAGTCGTTCACTCCTCGGGGTAGTCAGGCGGAGAAGAACTTCGCCGATCGTCACAAAACTATGGGCCATGCCGATGCATCGTCTCCATTGAATACGGCCACGTCGCATCGATGACCGGTAAATTGATTGGCTTCGCCAGTTCTAGAGGGCCGTGCCGTACACCTCGTCAGGGATCACTACGATGGTGGCCCGGTTTTCCTTGACCATCGCATCGTCGTACTCATCCCAGTCCGGATGTTCTTTGCCTGCTGCGGCGCGATACACGTCTCGCATCGCATCACGGAGTTCGTCCGGAGTGGCGGTCTTTGAAGAGATAATCTGCGCCCGCCCCTCCAGCACCACGTAGCCCCACCAGTTGTCTTTGGACACGAGAAGCGAGCAACGAGGATCTCGTTCCAGATTGCGCAACTTTGCGCGGTCCTCTGTGGTGGAGAACGCCACGCCGTCTTTATATGGGCCGGTCGTGACGATGCTCATCTGGCTGGCGCCATCACGCCTAAACGTGCTCAAGACGGCCTTGTGGTTCTCGGATACAAATTCGATGACCTTCGGGTCCAGTGCCATGAGGAGCTCCTTTTTGTCTTGGCCCGACGTTGGCCACTATCGCCCGCGTAGTTCTTTGATGGTTCCAAGCACCCCACGACAGCGCTCCGAAAGTGTGTCCCACGCTTTCTCCGTGACGATGTCTGAAGAAACGAGGGCAGAGCCCATGCCGACCGCTGGGACGCCGGCATCGAACCAGGCTTTCAAAGAATCCCTTGAACCATCCACGCCGCCGGTCGGCATTATCGATGACCATGGCATTGGTGCGCGCGTTGCTTTAACAAACGCTGGGCCACCGACAGAGTCGCCCGGGAACAGCTTCACTATCTCGCAACCAAGTTCTTCGGCGTGTGCGATCTCGCTGACCGTGCCACAGCCTGGCATGTACGCGATCTTGCGTCGGTTGCACAGCCTCGCCGTATCGTCGTCGGTCGCCGGGCTAACGATGAAGTTTGCGCCGTTCGCTAGGTAGAGCGCCGCAGTCGGTGCGTCCATCACGGACCCGACGCCCAGTATCACGTCCGGCGCATCGGAGGTGGCCCACCGGTTCAACTCCGAGAATACCTCGCAGGCGTGGTCGCCTCGGTTGGTGAACTCGATGGCCCGCATACCGCCCTCCCGGCAGGCGACGACTATCGATCTCGCAACATCAAAATCGGCATTGTAGAAGATCGGCACGACGCCGGCCTCATGCACGTTGTTCAGGACTTCAAGTCGAGTGTGTCGTGCCAAATTTCGCTCCGCCAGGGTCTGGTTCGAGGCAAGCCCTCGTTCATGTGGATACAGGCCCGGTAGTGTAACGCCGGTCTCTGCACTGGCTTCGACGCTGAAACCACAGAAGGTAACTACGGATGTACGGGGGAGTCGACGGGTATCTTCACGCGGCACATATGGCACTCGGTCGCAATCAGGGGAATCGGGCCGTCCCGCATCCCTTTGAGTATCGGAACGGCATACGGAACACCCGGAGCGTCGGTGGTGGTGCTGTTGTGGACTCGCCGACATCGAACGCGATAACTCTCCATTTCCAACACTCACCCGACTCAGTCAGTCAATACGCACAGAGGGATCACCAGTTGCAGCAACATGAATCTGACCGCGCTCTTAAACGGGTTGTATCCCCGGTATTTATGATCTCGGTCGTAATGTTGTGGGCGGTGATAGCAGCAGCAGTACTAAACGACCTCTAGGCCCTGCCGGGCGGCTATTTTTACGGCCTTCTTGTACTAGAGCTCAGTGCGCGATTAGACGAGGCGCTGCACGCAATCACCGTCGGGCACGGCATAAAAGCCGCCGCCGACTGGACGGACTCTCTCCAGCCGATCTCCCTCCTGGATTACGATCGAATCGTATTCGGGCTGTCGGACTATCACACCGTCAACTGCAATCGCGACCTTTCGTTCTGCGAAATCCCTGGATTCGAGGTAAGCGTTCAGGTCTGTCGGCCCGTCCAGCTCGGTCTCGTCCCCGTTAATCGTCACCGAAATCATGACTTCGTCCTCTGATTGCCATCGGATATTGGGGGGACCTGGTCTGATACCGCTTTTTCGATCGCCGTTCTGAGATTGGCCGCCGCTCGTTCGGGGTCGTCCGAGCCAAGAATAGCGCCGATCACGGCGACTCCCCTCGCACCTGCAGACACAACCGCAGCCGCTCGTTCGGGATTGATGCCGCCTATTCCGATGATCGGTAACTGCACTGAGGCAGCGACTTCGTTGAGCAGATCGATCCCCACACCCAATTGGCCCGGGTGCGACGTCGTTTCATAAATCGTCCCGAGCAATAGATAGTCGGCGAGATCCATTTCCGCCTTTGTTGCGCCGTCCAGTGAATGCACCGACCGGCCTATCAGCCAGTCGTCCCCGCCAACGCGGCGTGCCGCCTTCACGGCCGGACCACGCTCCCCCAGTTGTACGCCACCGGCATCGACGGCGAGCGCCACATCGACACGGTTGTCGATCACGACGAGCGCATCATCTCCTATCGTCTCAATCACCGCGGCCGCCAGATTGAAGAAGTCCGTTCGCTCCAACTCCGGCGCCCGAACCTGGATCATGTTGACGCCCCCGCGTACTGCGGCGCTGATGGAGCTGAGCAAGATTGCCGAGTCCTCACCCGGGTCAAGCGCCGTCACAAGGCAAAGCACTCGCTTAGGCAGCGGCAATGGAGGCATGTATCAGTCTGCCGGGGCGGCCTCTGGCACACCCTCATGTGTCAAGGCGCAGACGTAAGCCTTAGCCGGGATACGGCCCGCCATGGCGATCGCCGTACTGACCAGCACGGCGTCGGTGCCGACCTCCATCACGGATGCTGCTTCAGACGGCATTCCGAGTCCGGCGTCTACGACGACGGGGTTTCCGGCCTGCTCGATGATGATCTGGATCCCGTCAAGGGTCAGAACACCGCGGCCAGAGCCGATTGGTGAGCCTATGGGCATGACTGTTGCGCAACCCACGTCTTCCAGTGGTCGGGCCAGTACAGGGTCTGCACCGATGTATGGCAGCACCGTGAAGCCGTCTTTTACCAGGCGCTCGGAGGCCTCTAGCATGCCTATCAGGTCCGGGAGCAGGTATTTCACTTCGACCTTGAACCAGTCAGATCCCGTAACTTCACGAGCAAGGTGGGCGGTGAACACGGCCTCGTCCGGGGTCGTAGAACCGGCGGTGTTCGGAAGGATTTGATATTTGTCCCAATCGTCTTCTCGTCGGGATCGTCCAGGTTGAGGCGTCCAATGGCGATGGTGATGATCTCCGTGTCGGACGCCTCGACAGAGGCAATGAGGTCTCCAGGAGACCTGTGCTTACCGGTACCCGGCATCAGGCGCGGCGAGAAAGTCTCGCCACCGATCGTTAGCTGGTCGCTCATCTAATCGCTCCCGTGACCCGCACTGCGGACAGTATTTTGGATGCGCGAACATCCAGGATTAGGAGCCATGGATGAGATTCCCTACGCTGGCATTAACCAGATCAGGTTCAGGGTCGGTGGCGGTTCCGGCCACCCTCTCAGCCTGGCTCCCCAAGCTCCCCGAGCGCAGATGCGAAATCCGCGCCACTCGTTTTGTTAACGCAAGCGTAAATCCGTTGGAGCGGATGGTCAAATGCGCTTCTTGCGCAAACGGGTCCCCGATCTCGTTCCCGAACGACCCTGATTTTTGACCCGATGGTATTCTGTCCGCCCCTACCCCTATCTTGACCTACTGGCCCGTATTATCTGGAGCTGCCTGATGAGTCGTGTCGTTTTTTACTCGGAACCTAATGACCGCGTGCGGCTTGCTGAAGATCTGGCGCCAGATGATCTCGATGTTTCGGTGATCGATCCCGAGCTTCCCTGGGATGAGCGGAAAGAGCTCCTGGCCGATACCGAGGTGTTGATCCTCGGCGGGTTGGCGATGCCGTATGAGGAGCTGATCCAGCTTCCCAAGCTAAAGATGCTCCAGCTCATGAGCGCCGGGTATGACCAGATCGACGTGCCGGCGGTGCGAGAACAGGGCATCTTCGTTTCCAACAACTCACCACAGATCGCGCGTTCCGTCGCTGAGCACGCCCTTGGACTCATGCTGACGGTGCAGCACAAGTTCGTGCCCGGGTTGGAGGGCGTACGAGACGGCTCGTGGCGCAACCCGGTAAGGTCCGGCGTGTACGAGATCGGCGGCAAGACCATCGGGATAATAGGACTCGGCAACATCGGCAGACTCGTTGCGACGATGGTCCGAGGGTTTGGTCCGGCCGAGGTGATCTATCACGACACGGCGAACATCCCAGCCGAGGTCGAGGCGGAGCTGGGGGTGCGACGCGTCGGCTTTGAGGAGTTACTTTCGACTTCCGACATCGTGACTGTCCATGTGCCTCTGTTCTCCGAGACGCTTGGAATGATGAACTCGGACGCATTCACCCTGATGAAGGAGTCGGCCATCTTCATCAACACATGCCGCGGCCCGGTGCAAAACGAGGCGGATTTGATCGACGCCCTTAACGATGGGCAGATTCGTGCCGCAGGGCTGGACGTGTTCGAGGTGGAGCCGACGCCGGTCGACAATCCCTTGCTATCGATGGACAACGTGGTGGTCACGCCGCATCTCGCCGGTTCCAGCGAGGAGCGCGTGGAGCGGGCCCTGGTGTTCTCGTACCAGAACGCACGCCGGGTGATGTCGGGAACGGAGCCGGAGGGCCAGTTCGAGGTGCTGACATAAAGGGCGCGCATCGCAACAGCGAGTGGAAGGCCAGTGCTCTTGTCCTGGACCTGGACGGAACGCTGATCAATGCGCAGGACACGCTGTCCCCGCGAGTGATCGAGGCGGTGGGTCGTGCCTCTAAACATGTGCCGGTGGCGATCGCTTCAGGCAGGGAGCCGGCCGATGTGGCCCGCTACGCCCGTGAGCTGGGGCTGACGACACCGCAGATATCTGATAACGGCGCCCGTATCCTGAACCCGGTCGACAACTCGACCATCGAGGCTCACCTGTTGGATGAGGCCGACGCACGGTCCATCGTTGCAGCGCTTGGTCCCCGTGGGATGCGGTTCTTCGCCGTCGATGACTGGCATCTTGCACGCAGCGTCGCCGATATCGAGACGTGGCAGATAACAGTTATCGCCGCATCTACTTATGACCGGGACGCGCCGAAGGACTTTCAGGAAGCGACGGTGCGGGCCGCAGTGGATCTCGCCTCGGAACAGGTAGCGGCGATCCTATCGGTTGGGGCCGACGGAAAGCGCTGGTACGTGAACTACACTCGAAAGGGCGTCGATAAAGGCACAGCGCTGCGAAGTTGGGCGCGTCGCACGGGTGTGTCGCTGGACGGCCTGGTCTTCGTTGGCGACTCGCTCAATGATGTCGAGGCGTTTGATGTGGCCGGGCTTCCGGTCGCTATGGGAAGCGCCAGCGATGAGGTGCGGGCGGCCGCCGCCGAGACGGTGGGGGATGTGTACGAGGACGGGGTGGTGGAGGCGATAGAGCGGTTTATTGCCCCAACAGGGCGGTTATTTTAGGCCCCAGTGTGGCTTTTATTGGGGGCCGTTTGGCGAGCGATTTGATGTGTCTCAATGTTGGGAAGTGTAGGCCTTCTCCCTCATCCCAGCTTTCTCCCACAGGAAGAAGGGGTCGCCAAATTCAGGTTGTCTGGCTTAGTCGTGGGGTCGGCCTTCGTCTGATTCCGCAGCGACCTCAGCACCCGGATCACTGCCCGATCTCAGCGCTCGGACGCTGGCGCTTAGCGCCCTTCTCCACACGTTCAGCTCACGCCTGAGAGCTGAACGGAACGGCCGGCCGGACTCGCCGATGTTCCGGTACTTGCGCTGACGGCGTCTCACCAGCGTGCGACCGTGCCGTTCAACAACGTCCGTGATCTCGATCATGAGCGCCCTTTTTAACAGGCGTGAGGCCTCCAGGGGATCAGTGTGTGCGCCGCCATCGGGCTCTCGGACGATCTCGTCTATGATCCCCATCCGACGACTGTCGATAGACGTGAGTCTGAGGGCCCCAACAACCTGCTCCGCCGCCGCCGAATCGCGCAGTTCCGCCACCGCCGCCCGCTCAGGAGATATCGGCGTATAGATCGCGTTCTGGAGCATCAACACCCGATCGGTCACTGCAAACGCAAGTGCCGCTTCACTTCCGCCCTCCCCGATCAGCACGGAGATTGTCGGGACCTCGACGTCCAGCAGGGTCGATATCGTCTGCGAAATTGCGTGCGCCTGGCCTCGTTCCCACGCCTCCAGATCAAGCGCCGAACCCGGCGTGTCCACGAGAGTCACGATCGGCAAATTGAACCGGGCCGCAAATCGGACAGCGCGTCGGGCTTTGCCGAAGCCTTCCGGCGTGATCGAACCACTTGCGGAAAGTCCTTCCGGCGTCTCGTCATCGGACGACGAGATCATGCCGCTTGGCGGCGTCTTTTCTTGTCCGATCACGACGACGGACTGGCCGGCCAACCGTGCGATGCCCGTTATCACCTCGGGGGCGTCGGCGTACTGGCGGTCGCCATGAAGCTCTACGAGGTTGGCGAACACCTGGTCGATAAAGTGGCGCGCCGTCGGGCGTTTCGGGTGACGGGCGAGTTGCACCATCTCCCACGCCTCCATGCGCCTCGGGCGTGTCCGTGGCGGACGCCCGCGCCGTCGCTTTGCGAGACCGAACTCCGGCCTCAAAAGCTCAAGTACGGTGGAAACGACGTGCTTGATTCGTTCCCGGTCGACCACTCCGTCCAGCATGCCGTGCCGGAAATGGATCTCTGCGGTGTGCTGTCCGGTAGCTGCGGTTCCGCCCATCTCTTCTTTTATGGCCCTGAACGGGGCGAAGCCGACGTGCGCTCCAGGCTCGGCAAATATCAGGTCAGCCTGCGTCCCAAAGGATGCGTACACCTGCCCCGTCGCCGGGTCGCCGAGGACGGAGACCAGTGGCACGCCGCGTCGATGCATCTCGTTCGCGGCGACGGTCGTCTTCGCCATCTGCATGAGCGAGAGGACGCCTTCCTGGATGCGCGCTCCGCCGCTGTTGATGACGGCGATGGCCGGAAAGCGTTTGCGCGCCGCAAGCTGTAGCGCGAGCGCCACTTTCTCGCCAACAACGAGGCCCATGCTTCCGCCGAGGAAGCCGAAGTCCAGAACAATCAGTACCGTCGGAGTGCCACCAATAGTGCAGACGCCGGTTATGACAGCCTCGGTCAGGCCCGTCCGGTTTTGGTCTTTCAACAGCCTGTCTCGGTACGAAACCCGCGCCGAGAATGAGAGCGGGTCGAGCGATCTTATCCAGCGAGATGTCTCTCGGAAGGTGCCCCCGTCAGCCAGCATTTCCACGCGCCTGCGGGCCGACATGGTGTAGTGGAACCGACAGCGCGGGCAGACCAGATAACGGTCGTAAGTAGGGCTGTCAACAAGGCTCCCGCCACAGGCGAGGCAGGTCTCCCGAACGCCTTCCAGGTCGAGTTCGGATTGATCAGTACTGTCAGGAAGATCCTGACCGGGGAAGAGTGGGGTGATATTGGTCACGCGCAGCCTCGTACCTCCAGTTTACCGCGCTTGCCCAAAAACGGCATCGCCCGCTGTCTCCGTTGCGGACGCGTTCAAGGCGCTTTGCCGGGGAAAATTCGGAGGGTCTATAGGTGAAACGCTAAAGGACCGGCCTTGGTTTGCCCGGCTCGCCGATCCCAACGATCCCTGCCTCTTCAAGCTCATCCATTAGCCGGGCTGCTCGTGGGTAGCCAATTCGCAATCGGCGTTGTAATAGTGAGACCGAGAGCGTCTTGTGCGCCGTCGACATCTCGGTCGCCTTGCCGAAAAGTGAGTCGCCGTCGTAACCGCCGTCGCCAAAGTCGCCCGTGTCGGCAGACATTGTCACCGGTTCGATACTCGGCATCTTTGGGCCCTTAACCCCTTTCCAGAAGTCGACAACGGCCGTGACCTCGGGATCGCCGAGGAAGGCACCCTGGATACGCATTGGCTTTGGCTTGTCGATCGGCAAGAACAACATGTCTCCCTTGCCCAGCAGCTTCTCGGCGCCCGGTCCGTCGATGATTGTCCGGGAGTCGATCTGCGACGTGACGCCGAAGGAGATACGGCTCGGGAAGTTGGCCTTAATGAGGCCCGTTACAACGTCCACAGACGGCCGCTGGGTGGCGACGACCAGGTGTATGCCGGTGGCGCGGCCAAGTTGAGCCAGCCTGCATAAGAGACGTTCAACCTCTGATGCGGAGGTCAACATCAGGTCGGCAAGCTCGTCCACCATGAGGACCAGGTAAGGCATCTTGGTCGTCGCCTGATCGTTATAGGCAATGATGTTGCGGACGCCTGCACTCTCCAGCACCTTGAAGCGGTCAGTCATCTCCTCGACAAGTGCTTTCAAGATGCCGACCGCTACGTCGGCTTCCACGACCGGGGCTGCGTAGAGATGGGGCACGCCGGTGTACGGCGTTAGCTCGACCCGTTTGGGGTCGATCATCACGATCCGCACCTCCTCCGGTGTCCTGCTCATAAGCAAGCCGGTGGCGATGGTGTTCATACACACGCTCTTGCCGGAACCTGTCGCGCCCGCAATCAGCAGGTGCGGCATGCGTGTCAGGTCTATGACCACGTTCTCGCCACCACTGCCAACGCCAAGCGGTATGGGAAGCGGTGCTTCAGCGATGAACTCTTCGTATGCGACCGATTCGATCACGGTGCGCAGCGTGACTGGCGTGGGCCGGGAGTTCGGAACCTCGATGCCAACCAGGGATGCCCCCGGCACCGGCGCCTCAAAGCGCAGGCTTGGCGACGCTAACGAGAGCGCAAGGTCTTTCTCGCGCGCCAGGATGTTGTCCACGCGGACGCGCTGCCGGCCGGAACTTCGTTCGTTCCCGGGGGCCTGTTCTGCCACGAGTTTCTCTGAACCGCGACCACGGCCCCACCCGGGCACGATGCCGTACATCGTCACTCGTGGACCCTCCCTGACATCGCCCACGGACACTTCGATGCCATGGTCGGCGAGGGTCTCGACGATCAATTCAGATGTGGCCTCTATCTCGGACTCCGGGACCCCTCCCGCCGGAGCGGTTTTTAGGATGCCGATGTCCGGTAACGGCCAGGCGAAGGGTGGCACATGGAGGAACCCGGGCAGGATAGGGCCCAGAAGGCCCGGAACACCGGCGAGCGTCCCATCCTCAACCATCTCATCATCCAGACCAAGTGAATCTTCCTCATCGTCTATGAGTGTCTCTATATCCGCCGTGATCGTGCGTGCCGTGGGATCAACAATCTTCTCGGCGGCCGGGTCCCCTTGAGTTACAAGAAGATCGGGCAGGACGTTCCCGGTGAGGGGCGGTTCAGGTTTGTCCGTGGTGAACGACGGATGCTCAATCTGATCAGCCTCTGTGCCCACGGCTGCTTCGTTCATCGGTTCTTCGGCCGTTGGTCCCGTTACACCACGGTTGGCCCGCCACGCCAAGATGCGTGAAACGATCCCGGCGCCGGCGGCGATCAGTAGCACGTTGAAGGCGACCAGACCGATCCATATTCCATGGACGGTGATCAAGGCGTGGCGGGGTAGTGACCCAGCGGCGGCGATAAGAACAAGCACGCCTACGCGTGAGAATGCCAGCGCTAACTGGCTGGATGTTCCACCGGAGTCTGACCAGTCCATCGGCCATCTGGCGAGGTAGTTGCCGAACGATCCGCCGTACGACTGGTTGATCGCTATCTGACTACTGCTTGAAAAATAGTTGGGTACTTGCAATGAGCCCAGTACGCCAACGATCGCCAGGCCGATAAAGGTGGCGGAGAAGGCGTAACGCCACTGGGTCTTGAGCAGCTGAGGGGCGACGTTCAGGATGGTTATCGCTGCCGCAGCCCACAGGAGCAGCGGGATAGCCGACCAACCGAGGTGGAATTTCAGGTCGTCGAAAAACAGTGCTGCGAGGACGGCCAAGGACGCTATGACAATCACTGTTGATCGCGAGTACGCGTTTTTTAAGGTAGCGGTGACGCCGATAGCGCTGTACGAATAACCGCCCACTGTGAGACGACGCGTCAGCGATCCAACTGTTTGGATAGCTCCGCCTAACATTGCGCCTCCTCAAGAAAATAGCCTGGGGGTCGCCATTTTTAGCGATATCCCCGGAACGGTGATGCGGTGATCAGTCGCGTTCGGTCCTCGCTGTGCGTCCGACGGTTCGGCAAGATTTCATCTCACACATCAAACGCCACCGGGATGATGGTCGGCCGACGTCGTGTGCGCTGGCTGAAGAACCGGGCGACGGTCTTCTTAACTGTGGCCTCGACCTCGTTCCACTGTAGAGATTTACCGGATTCCTGGTCAAGAACGGCTGTCAACTCATCTATTGCATCTTTGAATAGTGTGTCGGCTTCCGAGAAGTGAACGAATCCGCTGGAAACTATCTTCGGCCGACCGACGACCTTGCCGTTTGAGTCACGACCCAGGATTACTGTCACGAAGCCGTCACGGGCCAGGAGACGACGTTCAACGATCACGTTACCGCCCTCGTCCCAGACACCATGCCCGTGGATGAAGACGTGCCCGGCGGGGATCTTCTCCACCACCTCGGCGGTGTCTTCCGTCAGGCGCAGCACATCGCCGTCCTGCAGCAGGAATGCATCATTCTGGTGGACGCCGTGTTCTATGGCCAGGTCCACATGTGCCCGCAGCATCCGGTACTCGCCGTGGATGGGCACAAAGTGCCGGGGTTGCAGCAGGTTGTGGACCACCCGCAGCTCTTCGCGGGCCGCGTGCCCGTGAACGTGAACATTCCGTGTGTTGTGCGTAACCACGTGAGCGCCCTGCTCGACGAGATCGTTTATCAGGTTGCTGACGGAGGTCTCATTGCCGGGGATTGGCGTGGCCGAGATGATAACGGTGTCGCCCTCACGGATATCCACATCGTTATGCGTCCCAGAGGCCATGCGGGCGAGCGCGGACTGAGGCTCTCCCTGTGCACCGGTGTTCATGTAGATAACCCGGTGGTCGGGCAGCCCAAGGGCGTCCCGGGCGCTGATGAGGGTGTCGTCCTTGATTTTCAAGTGGCCGAGATCGCGCGAAATCTTGAGATTGTTGACCATGCTACGGCCGACGATGGCGAGTCTGCGGCCATGAGCCTCCGCTGCATCCGCGACCATCTGTATACGGGCGATCTGGGACGCGAAGCTCGCGACCAACACTCGGCCCTCTGCGTTCCCGATAACGTCATGCAATGTCTGTGCGACTTCACGGTCTGAGCCGGAGTAGCCCTCGTTCTCGGCGTACGTGGAGTCAGCCATGAGCAGGAACACGCCATCTGCGGCGATCTCCGCCATGCGTCCGAAATCGGTCGGTTCGCCGATGGTCGGGTCGTTGTCCAGCCGGAAGTCTCCGGTGTGTATGACGGTGCCGAGCGGGGTCCGCAGCGCGATGCCCATGGCGTCCGGGATGGAGTGGCACACGTCGAACCACTCGGCCTCGAACGTGGTCCCAAATTTAAACACCTCTCCCGACTTCACCAGGTTCAGGTCTGCCTCGCGCAGGATCCTGCGCTCACGCAGTTTGTTGCGGATCAGCGCCATCGCCATTCCAGGCGCGTAGATCGGTACCGGCAGCGCTTCCATGATGTGCGGCAGCGCGCCGATGTGATCTTCGTGTCCGTGGGTGACGAGGATCGCCCGGACGCGGTCAAGGTTCTCGACGAGGTAGTCGATGTTTGGAATAACGATGTCGATGCCCGGCATGTCGTCTTCCGGGAACAGGACCCCGGCGTCAATGACAACGATGTCCTGTTCTGTTTCGAGGACCATCATGTTTTTGCCGACTTCGCCCAACCCGCCTAGCGGGAGAACTTTCAGCGCTTCGTTGGCCATGTATCTCCTAGTTATTGAGGGGTACGCGCCCGGCGGTCACCGTGTCTATGTTCACGACGGCGGGCCGGCGTTTATTTCTAATGGGATTGAATTGGCGGTCAGTAGTACGTCTATTGTGCGGGATACGGGCCCTTATGCGAGGCTATGCGTATCCCCGATATGACCTGTTAGTTCCAGATTCGGGGCATTCAGGAGCGTCTGCCCTGACGATGGTCTCGCTAGAAGAACCGATTCTGGTTGGTTTCGCCCTCGACGGAAGACTCTTTGGAAGCCGGTGAGGTGGTGTCCGCAGGGACAGAAACATCTGTCCCTGAAGATGCCTTACTACGGGTCGCACTCATCTTGAGCGATTGGAGCACGGCCGCGGGAAGTCGGCGGATGTCGTTCTCAAGGGTCTGGCGCAACCTGGTGGATCGCAGCGCCGCCGCCGGATGGTAAAGCGGGAAAATGACGATATCCCGCCACACAGTGGCGCGGCCATGCTGGTCTGAGATGCGTGTGTTCGGCAGGAATCGGTTCATCGCATGCCGTCCGAGTGTGGCGATGACGTGCGGTTTTAGAAGGCTGATCTGGGCTTCCAGATAGGGCCAGCAGGCGCGGACTTCTTCAGGAAGCGGATCGCGGTTGCCCGGCGGCCTGCATTTAACGACGTTGGTGATATACACGTCCGAACGAAGTAATGGTACGACGCCAAGGAGCTCATCCAGCAACTTGCCGGCACGCCCTACAAATGGGCGGCCCTGCTCGTCTTCATTGGCCCCCGGACCTTCGCCAATAAACAGTATCGATGGAGAGTCTGAACCTTCACCGGGCACGGCGTTTATCCGGGTTCCCGCCAGACCGCACCGTGTGCAGCCTCGTACTGCGGCAGCGATCTCCTCGATTGAAGACAACTCACCGATGTACTTGTCGCCACCCATGGATTTAGCATCCCCGGCTGCGATATCTGGACCGTTTGGCGGTTCAGTCATGCTGAGCCTCGGCCTCGCCATACTTTTCGGTCGGGGCCTTTACTCCTCCGTATACCGAGACATATCGGCGTCGCGTAAGCGCCGGTTAAACGGAGGTTGAGCGTGCGAGCTAGTTGCTTACGCCCTTGCCTTCGAGGTATTCGACGACATCGTTTACGGTGTTCAAGCCCTCGGCATCTTCGTCAGATATTTCCAGCGGCGTGTCATCGCCACCGAACTCTTCTTCGAGAGCCATGATCAGCTCGACCACGTCAAGCGAGTCAGCTTCGAGGTCTTCGGTGAAGGACGACTCGAGTTGGATGTCATCGGGCTCCACGCTGAGTTTGTCGGCTGCGATATCTCGCACCCGCTCGAAAACCGTCGCCATTCGCGACCTCCGTAACAGTAGTTCGTTGTAGATATTTGCTGTGTGATCGGTTCTGTTCTCTGATTGCTGGGCACACACTATTGGCGAGCACCAGCGTGCGGTCAAGTATTTATCGCCTTGATCCGACGGCGAATTATCGTAGCACCGTCCCGAGCACACCGTTAATAAACCGTGGTGAAGTCTCTGAACCGTAGAGTTTTGCGATCTCCACGGCCTCGTTGGCGATCACCGCAGGCGGCGCTTGATGATCCCCTTCAAACGACAATTCTGCCAGCGCGAGGCGCAGAATTATGCGATCTACCCGGTCTATACGGGCGACGGGACGGGCCGGAGCGAGTACTGCGATACGCTCATCCAGGGTCAGGCGATTGGCCTCCACCGATTCGACCAGCGTCCTCGCAAATTCCAGAAGATCATCCGCGAGACCGTCACGTTCCACTATCTGACGTAACGCCAGATCAGCAGGGTGCCCGATACTGTCCGCCTCGTACAAGGCCTGTGTGGCCGCTGCACGTGCAGCACGGCGTCCTGACGGCGCGGGCGACTCCGTCTCGGAGTCTGGCTCTATGTGGATGAGGCCGGGCGTCTGCGGAGAAAGTATCTCGGGCGGCGGCTCCGGCTGTGGAATATCGTCGCCGCGTGAGTCGTACTGCGGTGCGACTTCATCCGAGTCCGCGGCAAAGTTTCCCTGGGGTACAGGGTTCTGTGATCTTCTGGGGTTCTGCTGGGACGCGCCGGCCAAGGCAACCTCGTTACTCGATGCTTGAAATCGCCGCTTCCGGCCAACTTTTAGCTAGCGAGTGCTACCACGGACTCCATGTCCGATATGTTTGACATGGTGGCCTCACGGTCGATACGCCTCATCATGCTGGCGAGAACCTTGCCCTGGCCGACCTCAACGAAATCACGCACGCCATCGGCGAGCATGAATCGGATGGAGTCAGACCAGCGAACGCAGGACATGATCTGCATGCCTAGTTCTTGTTTAATCTCCGCAGCGGTCGTGATGGAGCGGGCGTCGCAGTTTGCGATCACCGGGACGGTGGGGTCGTGCCAGTCAAGCGAGTCGATCACTTCCATGAGGCCGGAGCGGGCCGGCTCCATGAGGCCGGAGTGGAACGCACCACCAACAGGAAGCGGGACGCATTTGCGTGCGCCACGGGCGGCCGCAAGGTCGATCGCCTTGGCGAGGGACATGTGGTCACCGGAAACGATGATCTGCTCATCGGTGTTGATATTTGAGATGTATGTGCCGGTCTCACGGCAGATCTCTTCGACGGAGAGTTCGTCGATGCCGAGAAGGGCAGCCATTCCGCCGGGTCGCTCGTCGCATGCGTGCTGCATCAAGCGGCCGCGCTCAACAACGAGCCGGGCGGTGTCTGCGACGCTCAGTGCGCCTGCGACGTGGAGTGAGCTGTACTCACCAAGACTGTGGCCGGCGACCATAGAGACGGTTGGTGCGCTGCCCATTGCCTCTTCCAGCGCCTTGTAGGCCGCCAGTGAGACGGCAGTGATGGCGGGCTGGGCGTTCTCTGTCTTGGTCAGTTCTTCCTGGGGGCCTTCAAACATGATCGAGGTGAGCGATCGTCCGAGACTGTCATCTATCTCATCAAAGACCGCTTTTGCAGCTTCCGAGCCGTCATACAGGTCTTTGCCCATCCCGACGGTTTGTGAACCCTGGCCGGGGAAAAGATAGGCGACCTTCGCGGTCTGGGAAGCTGGTGACATCGGGTTTTAGCTGCTCCTGCTAATGCTGATCAGGGGGTCGTGCGGACCTAGTGGTTGTGTCCTGCATGTTCGTCAATTTCTGCAACCTGAACACCCGGGTCCTGAACGTCCACAACGGAGCGGCCCTTGTAGTAACCACACGTCGGGCAAACCCGGTGCGGCAACTTGACCGACCTGCACTGCTGGCAGACGGAGAGTGCTCCCTTGGACAGGAAGTGATGCGCGGCGCGTCCACCCTTCCGGGCACGGGAATGTTTTTTCTTTGGAAGCGGGGCCATGTTTCAGATTCTCCATGTGGACCGATCCGAGATGGGAGTCTCGTCTCACCCATTCCGATACGCAAGGTACGTGCGTTGCGAAATTGGTGTGTTACGGCCTTTTTACAAGTTTTTACTAGATATTCAGGTTCAGTAGCCCTGCGAGACGGGGATCGATAACCCTTGTGTCGCACTCGCATGGCTTGCTATTCCGGTATGTGCCGCATTCCGGACAGATCCCGGCACAGTCTTGCCGGCAGAGAGGCACCATCGGTGTCTCAGATATGAATCCTTGCCTGATCGCCTCAGATGAGTCCAAGTCGTTGGCTTCGT
>CAUZKS010000004.1:0-31312 GCA_963580625.1 Dehalococcoidia bacterium
GAGAACGGCTACGCATCTGTATCGGACGACCCCGGATTGGGGCTCGACTTCACGGAGAAGTTTCTCAAGAGCGATCAGTTGACCGTACAGGTCAGTGAGCTTTAGAAATCACCAGATGTGAGAATCATCAGAGTTGAGACGGTCCGTACCGGCAACATCCCTCGTTGGGTGTGGGTTCGGGTGCACACGGATTCGGGAATCATTGGCCTCGGTGAGTCGACCGGTGTGTCGACCCCCACCGAGGCGCACATCCGTACGGAACTTGCGCCATACCTGATCGGCAAAGACCCGATGCAGGTTGCCGAGCTGCACGAGGGCATGCAGTCCCGCAGCCGGATCGGGCCGAACGGCAGCGCGGAGTGGCGGGCGATATCGGCGGTGGACATCGCGCTCTGGGACATCGTCGGGCAGGCAACCAACGCGCCGATCCATCAGGCACTTGGCGGCCGCGTCCGTGACTCGATACCGATCTACAACACATGCGCCGACTGGCGCTACGCCGTTCGTTCCGGATCGACGGCGTTTGGGCTGTCGTCACCGACCGACCACGAAACACCCCCAGGGAAGTACGACGATTTGCAGGGCTTCCTGAACGACGCCGGGTCGGTCGCCGAAAGTCTTCTCGATGAAGGCATCAAGGCGATGAAGATCTGGCCCTTCGACCAGTTCGTGAGGAAGACGAATGGGCAGCACATCTCTGCCGAAGATGTAAACAAGGGCATGGAGCCGTTCCGTAAGATCCGCGAGCGGGTCGGAAACAAGATCGAGATTATGGCCGAGCTCCACGGCATGTGGAACATTCCGTCCGTCGTGAAGATCGTGAACGCACTCGAAGAGGTTGATCCCTACTGGGTAGAGGACGTAACGACGGCGGACAACATAGAGGGCATCCGACAGGTGCAGGACCGGACCCATCTGACGGTGCTTGGCAACGAGACGCTGGCAAGCGCAGAGGCCTATCTGCCGATGCTCTCAAGTGGTGCAATACGAATCCTAATGTTCGACACGACCTTTGTCGGCGGCTTCACCGAGGCCCGCAAAGTGATGTCACTCGCCGAGTCGCACAAGGTCCCAGCTACCCCGCACGATTGCAACGGTCCGGTGAACCTTTTTGCCGGGATCCACCTGTGCATGCATGCACCGAATGCCTTCATCCAGGAAACGACTCGGGCCTTCATCCATGAGGTGTACGGACGCGTAGTGGACCGACTCCCACGAATCGAGAACGGGATCGTATACGCGCCAGAGGATCCGGGGATCGGGACGGCGTTACGGGAAGACTTCCTGGTTGACCCGGCGACGGTGATCACAACAGTTGAGGGGTAGTAACAGACTCATTGGTTGCATCGGGTGCGACCCTCGGATGAAACTTCTCCCGATGCGAGAGGGGGTACTGGTGTTAGACGGTAGCTACTCGGGCCTCATTTCAAATAATGCTGCTTTGCGCCAAAATTTGACTCAAACAAGATGTCATTCTGAACTCGATTCAAGATCGGCCGACGGTCAGTGATGCTCAGGAGTCTCCCGCTGACATGCACAAACGATCCTCCCTCACTCACCACGTTGTCCCGATAGAGTCTGATCCTGCATCACCTTCAGAATGACGGGCGTAGGGTAGAGTTCGAGACGTGGAGTGAATCTCGCCGCTGGAAGACGTTTGAACGACCGATCTACTTGCGTTCCAGTCCGGGCGATATTCTTCGCTCAGCTCAGGATGACTTGTTATGGACGACGGGCATCAACTACATAAGACCATTAATTGGAGGCCCGAATGAAAGTCCTCATCACTGGCGCTACCGGGCTTATCGGTACCGCCGTATGGACCCGGTTGGCCGACTCACCGGATCGGTACACTCTCAAGGGTTTTGATCTTGTTGGAGATCCAGGCCGGGATATCACGGAGGGCAATGTCGCCGACTTCGATGCCGTTCGAACTGCGCTCGAGGGACAGGATGCGGTCGTTCACCTCGGGGCCAATGGCGGACCAGGGGATCGGTGGGATCAACTTCGTGAGTCCAACCTCGTTGGTGCGTACAACATCTTTGAGTCGGCACGCGAGGCCGGCGTGAAGAGAGTCATTTTCGCTTCGACCGGGCAGGTGACCTGGAATTACGAACAGGAAGATGATCTCGGCGAGGTTATCGGCGGGACGTACGAGGGCGAATCAGATTCATACGAACGAGCCAAACACACGTGGCCGGTGCGTCCGTCGGGCCTTTACGCCGCAACCAAAGTCTGGGGCGAGGCGCTCGGCCGCTACTACTCGGACGTCCACGGAATTTCGGCGCTGTGCATTCGTTTCAGTTCGGTGAACCGGGACGACACGCCACTGAGCCCGACCGCTAACATCAACCTGAACGATGTCGATATGCCAGGCAATCGGTCGTTCTCTCTGTGGACCAGCAATCGGGACGCCTCCCAGATGGTTCAGCGCTGCCTGGACGCACCGGACGATCTCATGTTCGACATCTTCTACTCCGGCTCGGACAACCTCTGGGGCGTAAGAGACATCTCTCACGCAAAGGATGTCATCGGCTATCAAGCAGAGGACAGAGCAGAGGATTTCAGACCAACGTACAAAGGCAACTAACCCTGCCGGATGGCTATTTGGATGACCTGGGAGTGGGTCTGGCGCTCGCGTATCCGGACATTGTTTTCTCTCAGCGCCCAGTAAACCTGATCCCCTCCGGGAATCGATTTAGCGGTCGCATCGGTTGTGGCTTCATCTGACATTGACACCCGACATGGTCCAGACTCGGCGTTCTGGTACGCACGGATGGTTTGGTAGCCATCCGCCACTAGAATAGCCACCCAATGTCCGAACACGAATCTCACAGCCCGAATAAACCACAAGGCGAAACACCGGACCTAGCTCCACAGCCGACGCTGACCGAGCGTTCCCGTGAATTGATCGAGTGGCCAAAGCTCTTGGACATGCTCGCCGGCCGAGCACAAATGTTCAGGGCGAGAGAGCTCGCGATCGCGCTAGAACCCTCTTCGGGCGAACGTGACATCGAACGGTTGCAGGAAGAAACGGCTGAGGCGCGCCGCATCTTGGACGAAGCCGGAGACATCGGCCTCGGGGGGCTGATCGACCCAAGGTCGTACATAGAAAGAGCCGAACTTGGCGGCGGACTCGACGGCGAGGAACTACGACGGATCGGTCAGGTAATGCGTTCACTGTGGGAGGCCCGGGAGGCCGCCCACGCGCTTGGCCGACAAACGCCACTGATCGGCACGCTGGCGGCGCTAATCCCCGACCTGAGGTGGCTCGACGAGCGCATAGGGGAGGCGATCGACGAACGCGGCAGAATCCGGGACTCCGCCACACCAAATCTCGGCCAGCTACGATCCGGTGTCGGAGAGAAATATCGCAAACTCGCCACCCACCTGGAGCGGTTGATAGCGCGGCCAAAAATCCGCGGCGCGATACAGGCACCCGTCATCGCCACACGAGGCGATCGTCTCGTCGTTGAAGTTCGGTCTGATCAACGATCGGCCGTGCCTGGGATCGTTCACGACGTGTCCAACACCGGTCAGACGCTGTTCGTAGAACCGTTCGACGCGGTTGAGTTGTGCAACGGCTGGCGGGAGGCGTCTGCCGAGGTGATCCGGGAGGAAGAGAAGGTCCTCAGGCGACTCTCCGGGCTTGTCTCTGACCGCTCCGGCGACGCCATGATGGCGATCGAAGCGGCAGGCAGGCTTGATCTGGTGTTCACGCGTGCCCGTCTGGCGCACGTGATGCGGGCGGCAAGGGCCAGGACACTCCCGGAGGGCGACGATACTGCGCTCAACCTGGTCGACGTGCGCCACCCGTTGCTGGGTGAAGACGCCGTCCCGATCAGCCTCTCCACCGGACCCGGCTTCCGTGCGCTCGTAATCACAGGCCCTAACACAGGCGGCAAGACGGTCGCTCTCAAGACGGCCGGACTGGCGGTCCTGATGCACCAGAGCGGCATGCAGGTCCCCTGCGATCCGCTCACCGAGATCTCGGTGTTTGACGGCGTGTACGTGGACATCGGTGACGCCCAGAGCATCGAGCACTCCGTATCGACCTTCTCGTCCCACCTGGGCACCGTCGTGGACATCCTGGAGGAAGCCAACGACCGTTCCCTGGTACTTCTCGATGAACTGGGAACCGGGACCGACCCGGAAGAAGGATCGGCGCTGGCACGAGCGATCCTCGACCATCTTGTCGAAGAAAGCATCGCCACCATCGTCACAACCCATCATCGCGCCGTGGCCGAGCATGCCGGCGATTCCGTAGGCATGCGGAACGCCGCCGTTGAGTTGAACCCGGACACCATGCTGCCCAGCTACCGGGTAACTATGGGCACTCCGGGCCGCAGCTACGCGATGGCCGTAGCAGAACGTCTGGGACTTCCGGATGACGTGTTGGACCGGGCGCGTGTGATGCTGTCGCCCGAACATTCGGCGACGGAGGCTCTCCTGCTTCAGTTGCAGCGTGAACGTGCCGAGATCGAAGGACAGCTTGCGGCCGCCGAGGCATACAGCGCGGAAGCGGAAGCCGCAAAGCGTGATCTGGACAGACGAGTACGAGCGATCACCGAGGCACAGGACGACCTCGTGGAGGAGACCCGGGCCGAGCTACAGCGTGAAGCGGAGGACGTACGAACCAGCCTGCGACAGATCCAGCGCCATGCGAGCCAGGAACGCGATATGTCGGTGGTGCGACGGGAGCAAGAGCGTGTCAGGCGTTCTCTACAGCGTGCTGATCGATTTACAGTCACCCGCCCAGCGGAAAGCGAGAAGCTCGAACCCGAAGAAGCGCCGCCGCCACCACGACCCGTCACCGCAGGCGACATCGTGGAAGTCCGGGGTCTCGGCGCACAGGCGACAGTGACTTCGGTGAACTCAGACGGCTCTGCTTCTCTCATCCTCGGGAACGCACGCGTGACGCTCAACATCGCCCAGTTGATGGTGGTCACGACCTCCGAGGACGTTAAGGCATCAGACGAATCTCGCATTACGACCTCTACGCCGATGGTCGACGCGCCAACCCGTGAGTTGGACATCCGAGGTATCCGGGCGATCGAGGTTTATGAGCAGGTGGTGGCGTTTCTGGATGAGGCCGCACTGCTCGGATTGACCAGTGTCCGGGTCATCCATGGCAAGGGAACCGGGGCGCTCAGGGACGCAACCCGAGAGGCGCTACGGCGTCATCCAGCGGTCGGCGAGTTTGTACGGTCAGAACAAGCGATGGGCGGCGATGGTTCGACAGAGATCGACCTACTCTAGCCCTGTGGCCCAAGGAGTTGCCCCAAGATCCAATACTCCCATGACAACTTACCCATCTTCGTCGACCTCATCAGTGATTGGGGCGCCAACGAGTGCGCCACCCACAAGCGATTGCTTCGCTACCCCCAATCTGCACGGGTCTACAAGTCGTAGTTGGCGTCCGCATAGATCTCTTCGGTTGTAACTTCTATCAGAGATAACGCCGTGACATCCGGGTCGTTCTGCCGGTATGCCTCGATTATTCGTGCTCCGTTTGCTGCGACGGTGCCGTTCGGGACCACGCTACTTGTGCCAATGAAATGGTTCCATTCAGAGGTGCCCCAACCCGTACCCAAACGAGGCTCGGCGATCGCCCACAATTCGCTTTCTCCGTTCGGCGTCAGGTCATAAATCACAGCGGCATCTTCTGGTGACAGATCTCTTAGTTGTTCCTCATGGTCCAGGAACTCGTACGGATTCGGCCCAAGATCCATCCAGAGCGAGGCCGGCTCATCTGCGGTCATGTTGTGTCATCCATTTGTGATCTGGGACTCGTACTGGCTATCTGAGGTACCGGTTACCATGACGATCGCAATGTGATGCCCCTCAATCAGAGTCGTTATGCAGTGCCGTCAGGATATTCGATGCCGAAATCCCGATGTCGAGCGTCCTGAGTCCCACTTTGTCCCGCGACCCGTGATAAGTTTCCGGTCGAGTGCTCATGCCCCGAATATTTCGAGCAAATATCAAGCGGAGCTATCCTGCATGAACGAAGCATCGACCCCAGATCAGGAAGAACAGACGATAATCGCTCCCGAAATAACTACCGATGGACAGTCAGCGTCCAACGTGGCTGACATCTTGATAGTCGGCGCCGGGGCGTCCGGCGCTGCCGTCGCATGGAGGCTCGCACAGGCCGGATTTTCCGTGGTCTGTCTTGAACAGGGCCGCTGGATCAACCCCGCTTTCTACCCGACGACGGAGCAAAACTGGGAGATCCTTGGCCGCCATGAATGGAACTGGGATCCCAACAAACGAGGGAATCCGGAGGACTACCCGGTCAACGACAGCGAGTCCGACATCACGCCGCTCATGTTTGCAGCCGTCGGCGGCAGCACGATCCATTGGACGGCCCATACGCCACGATTTCACCCGTCCGATTTTCGGGTGAAGACGCTGGACGGGGTCGCAGACGACTGGCCACTCACATACGACGACCTGGACCCGTATTACGACATGAACGACATGATGATGGGGTGCTCCGGGATCAACGGGGACCCTGCCGTACCACCTCGGTCGCCGAGGCCCATGCCGCCGATCCCACTCGGCAAGGACGGCGAACACATGGCCGCCGCATTTGACCGCCTTGGCTGGCACTGGTGGCCTTCGGACAATTACGTCAATTCCGTGCCGTACAAGGGCCGTGACGCATGCAATTACTGTGGTCCGGTCGGGTTCGGTTGCACACGAAAAGCCAAGTCCAGCACAGATGTGAACTACTGGCCGGAGGCGATTCGACTCGGCGCCGTTATAAAAACCCACGCCCGTGTTTCAGAGATCACGATCGGGGCTGACGGACGTGCCACCGGTGCGAACTATCTCGACCGTGCCGGCAATGTCCACCATCAGGCGGCCCGTAGTGTGGTTATGGCCGGTAACGGAATAGGCACGCCCCGGCTTCTATTGATGTCGAAATCAGATGCACACCCCGACGGACTGCTCAACTCAAGTGGCCTCGTGGGCAAGAATTTGATGTTCCACCCCTACGCCATGACGACCGGGCTCATCCCTGACCTCTCGGAAACCTGGAAGGGGCCAATGGGTAACATCCTGATGTCTCAGGAGTTCTATGAGACGGACCCGCACAGGGATTTCGTTCGTGGTTATGCATACCAGCTCAATCGCGGCAGTGGCCCACTTTTTACGGCGCTTGGCGGTGCTCACCAGCCTGTTGAATGGGGCGCCGGACATCACGAGGATTTCGCCGAGCGGTTCGGCCACAACATCACGCTGGCCGGGATCGGCGAGGACCTGCCGGAAGAGCACAACACGGTGACTCTTGATGAGCAACTTACCGACAGTAGCGGCCTGCCCGCTCCCAAAATTAACTACACGCTGAGCGAAAACTCGCGCAGCATGATGGATCACTCCATAAAGTCGGCGACGACGGTCCTGCAAGAGGCGGGCGCTACGCGGATCATGGCGAATCCGTTGCTGCGCGGCGGCGGCTGGCACTTGATGGGAACGGCCCGAATGGGAGACGACCCCGAGCGCTCGGTGGTCGACAAGTGGTGCCAGGCGCACGATGCGGACAACGTCTTCATCGTCGACGGCAGCGTGTTCGTGACCGCCGGGGCGGTCAATCCAACGCCGACCTTACAGGCGATCGCCCTGAGGGCAGCCGACTATATCGCACACGAGCGGGACGACTTGAAGGGATGAACGACCTGATGCTCTTTGTTCCATCCCATGTAACACCCGTAATACCGATCAATCAGGAAAACGAGTATGCCGACCACAGATAGGCAGTTGACGGACGTAGACCGGGTGGTCCTGACGCGCGTCATGGACCTCATAATCCCGCCCGCCGGCGACTTACCGGGAGCCGGAGGACTTGGTCTGGCGGAGCGGCTAGAACGGGCTTCCGTGCGCTACGGGCGTCTGCGATCAGGGTTATTGACGGTACTGGATGCGATGTCGCTTGATATCGCGTCCCGGATAGAAGGTGGCTTTGCTGCCCTCGATGAGGAGAGGCAGATCGCAGCCATCACGACCGTCGAATCTGATCTCCCGATCCAGTTCTCCGAATTTGTTGAGCTGGTTTACGAGACCTACTACACCGACAGCAGGGTCTACGAACGTATCGGATGGGCAGGCAGGCCTCCGCAACCGGAGGGATTCGATCTTGAGCCATGGGATCCAGCAATTCTCGAAAAGGTACGAAAACGTGAGCCGTTCTGGCGAGAGGTGAGCCAAGTCGGATACGCCTTGAGGTAAAACTCAGGCGCGCACGGTAGCCGTTGTTCGTTTATCGTGTGCGAGCGCCGTTGGGCATATCCCTACTCAAATACTTCGTTCTTGTAGACCGACCCAACCCCGTTCGATTAAAAAAACCACGTCACATACCAGACCCCCGGAACCAAATTCAGGAAAGGGATACTCAGAAATGGACGCTGTTCAACTTAAAGAGACTCTCAACGGCGGAGGACACGTGTTCGGCTGCATGATTTCCTCTATGCAGGGGATCAGGTTCTCCGGAGCGCTGGCCGGCAGCACGCTCGACTTTGCGATCATAGACTCCGAGCATGGTTCCCGAGACCGTGCGGAAATTCAGCTCCTTTGCATGGTCCTCCGACAGGCCGGAGTGACACCGATTGTCCGGGTACCCATCCCGAAATCCGAGTGGGTTGCGATGGCGCTGGACGCGGGCGCAGCGGGCGTGCTTGTCCCTTACTGCGAGACCGTTGAAGAGGTTCAGGCCGTGGTCGCCACCGCCAAGTGGCACCCGTTAAAGGGCGAGTACCTGATCCGGGCTGTCACGGAAGGCGTCCTCCCAAGTGACAAGTCGAAGGAGTACCTGGAAAACCGCCACAAAGAATCGATCGTTATCATCGGCATCGAGTCTGTACCCGGAACCCAGAACCTGGACAATATTCTGGAAGTTGAAGGCATTGACGGTATCTTCATCGGCCCGAACGACATGTCTACATCTCTCGGCATCCCAGACGACTACTCCAACGAGAAGTACACCGACGTGCTGAAGGACATAATCGCCAAGACGGACGCAAAGGGCATACCGGTGATGATCCACCAGCAGACCATCGAGACCTCAGCTATCGCTATCAACCTCGGCGCGCGGTTCATCATGCACTCGTCGGATTCGCGCCTGATGCAGTTCGCTATGCAGGACCAGATGAACCAGTTGCGTGAAATCGCCGGCGCAGCGAAGACGGCAGCGGAAGATCACGTAGAGACCGCTTAGCTCGATTCTTTTTATTGAGGATCAGCAGTTAAGACGTTTGGAGAGATACGTATGACCTGGAAACGGGTAGTGCTCGAAATTGGCATGGGCACAGACATCAGGGGACGAGACTGCACGAAGGCTGCCGTCAGGGCGTTGCGAGACGCCCTCTGGCACAACTCCCTCAGCGCGGCGAACGCGCTCGGGTTGGATGTGGATTCGATGCGGGTCGAGGTGACCATCGGCGTCCCACGTCCGGATGAGGTGGACACCGATGCCGTGCTGGCGGTCCTTCCACACGGCACCGGCACGGTGAACGTGGTCGAAGGAGGACTCGAGATCCTTAACGACGAAGGCACCGACGGAACCCTTATCGCAAGTGCAGCCGCCCTCGTGCGGCTCAATCTCCCGTAGGAGGAACCCCATGCCACTGAAACGCGTGATCCTCGAGATGGGGACCGGAAATGACCTTCACGGCGGTGATTACACGAAGGCGGCGGTCCGCGCCGTCTTTGACGCCCTACACCACAGCTCGCTCGGTATCGCCCGGGCGATAGACGTCGATATCGAGTCGATGCAGGTAGAGGTGATCATCGGTGTCCAGCAGCCGGACAAGGTGGACAAAGACGCCGTTCTGGCGACGCTCCCGCACGGCCAGGTGACCGTTAAGGCCGTCAAGGGCGGTATCGACATCCCCGACGAGGCCGGGGGCGACTTTGCGATCATCGCCAACGCTGCAATACAGGTAAGACTTGATCTGCCATAGATAGATCCCGCCGGAGGTCCGTTTTGAGCACTTCAGCGCCTGTCCGCAGCTCCTTGGAGCCGTACGCCGTACATCCGGTACAGCAGTACTTGATAGATGCCGCCGACAGGTGGCCGTCCAAGATCGCAATAATCGATGGAGATCGACGGTTCACGTTTAGTGAGATCAACGCTCACAGTGACCGATTCGCCGCTGCCCTGGCCGATATGGGTGTCAAGAAGGGCGACCGTGTCGGGCTGATCGCTCCTAACTGTGCCGAGTTTGAAATCGCGTTTTTCGGCGTGCTCAAGACCGGTGCGATAGTCACCACGCTTAACTCCGGCTACCGCGAACGTGAAATCGCCCATCAGATCAACAATAGCCGCGCCTCGATACTGATCGTTCACGACTCCCTTCTGGAGATAGCAGAGGCGGCAAAGCCTCTTCTGGACAATCCGCCAGAGATAGTGGCCATCTACCCGAACGGCATCGATCCGACCTCGTTCTGGGCGCGTATCGCGGCCGCGCCTTCACGCGCGCCGGACGTGGAGATCGACCCGATGAACGATCTCGCCGTTTTGCCGTACTCAAGCGGCACAACAGGACTGTCAAAAGGGGTGATGCTTACGCACTACAACCTGACGTCCAACGTGGAGCAGTTCTTGAGACGATCGGGCGAGATTGCTCAGCCGGAGCCGGAAGACGTGGTCCTTGTCCACCTGCCACTTTTTCATATCTACGGCATGAACGTGATCATGAATCCCGGCATCGCTATCGGGAATTTGCAGATCATGATGGGCCGGTTCGATATGGACCTGCTACTCAACCTGATGGAACAACACTCCGTCTCTCTCCTCTACACAGCCCCTCCCGTGCTCGTAGCCCTGTCCCAGTACCCAGGGCTCAAGGAGCATAACCTGTCTGCATTGCGCTGCATGATGATCGGAGCCGCTCCACTATCTGCGGAATTGCAAACTCGCGTCAGTGAGGTAACGGGAATCCCGTCAATCCAAGGATACGGGATGACCGAGGCATCGCCAGTTACGAATCTTGATTTTGCTGACGCCGAGCGCGGACTGCCCGGGTCGGTAGGCCCGGCGACCGCCGACACGGAACAAAAAGTCGTCGACCTTGATGCAGGTACTACGGAGTTGCCGATAGGCGAGGAAGGCGAACTGTTGATTCGAGGCCCCCAGATCATGAAGGGCTATTTCGACGACCCGGAAGCCACGGCCGAAACCCTCACGAGCGACGGCTGGTTGCACACCGGCGACATCGCTCGCGTAGACGAAAACGGTTACGTGTGGATCGTCGACCGCAAAAAGGAACTCATCAAGTACAGCGGCTTCCAGGTCCCCCCGGCGGAGCTAGAAGGGCTGTTGCTTGAGCACGACGGGGTGGCCGATTGCGCTGTGATCGCAAAACAGGACGGACAGTCCGGCGAGATACCGAAGGCATTTGTGGTGCGGGCAAAAGGATCGTCCGTGGACGGCGAAGAGCTGATGGCCTTTGTCGCCGAGCGAGTAGCCACGTTTAAACAGGTGCGCGAAGTCGAGTTCATCGACGCCATCCCGAAGAACCCGTCCGGCAAGATCCTCCGTCGGGTGCTGGTTGAACAGGAACGCGCTAAGGCTTAGTCGCCGGGATCAACCCAGCGTGAATACCTTGAACGCCTCGGCGAACTTGAAGCCGACTTTTGCCCCTGTACGTCCGCGCCATTCACGCATCCGGGCATCTACTTCCGGATATTGCACCTGGCTCTCGTGTGACTTGAGGGCGGCGACGGCCTTCTGCATGTCCTCTTCTTCGAGTTTGTTGAAGAAGTCACCACGTTCCGGGCCGAGCATCACCCAGACTTCGCGAACCTTGTGCGGCTCGAAGCCTTCTTCAAGCAGGTCCGGGTAGGTCAATCGGTCGCGTGCCGTCGGGTAAACGGCGGACAGCGCCGCTTCACCCGCCGCCTGGTGATCGGGGTGTCCGACGTATCCTGCGATTTCCAGGCTACGCGTTGGGTTTTGACAGATCAAGATGTCTGGCTTGTGTCTTCGAATTTCACGCGCTATAGCTTTGCGAAGGACGAGAGTCGGTTCCAGTTCAGAGTCCGGAAACCCGAGGAACTCGACTGTCTTGAGGCCCAGTACTTTCCCGGCCTCGATCTGCTCCTGCTTCCGCACGGCGCTAAGAGATTCCTGGGTGTCTTTAGGATCGTCACTTCCCTTGCTGCCGTCGGTACACAGTACGTACACGACCTCGATCCCCTCACGGACCAACTTGGCTACGGAGCCGGAACAGCCATATTCAGCGTCGTCGGCGTGCGCCACAACAACCATGGCGCGTTTGTAAGCCGGATCTGGATCAATCGCCCTCGGCATCTGGTTGCGACCTCCGTCGCGTCGGGAACAAACGTCGACGTCCCGCGCAAGATTATTTTTGGGGTGGACTGCGCCGTTGAAACGCGTCCTGAAATTTTGAACCGCTTAAGAAATGTTGTTCAAGAATCTTACATCCAGAACATCATGATCTGGACGGTTAGAGCTCAGGCTTACGGCCACACCACGGGATCGCCATCGTCACGTGTCTCATGCCGGAGTTTGCTCCAGACTGTGACACCTCCCTCGCCCACCACCGTGAACTGGAAGTTCTGGTTGAACAGTGCCGTGTGGCGATCGATTCCCAGGTAAACGAACCTGCGACTTCGAAAGCGGCGTACGCGCATACTGAACGATGACATCGTCTCGTAATCCGGGACGATGACCGAACCCGGGAGGATGTTGAATGCGGGACCTGATCGTAACGCGGAACCCGGGGAGCGTTCCCCAAACATGGTCGCCGATGCGCCAGAAGCCGCGACGACGCCGTTCAGTTCGATCACGTTTCCGATCGCTGCCCAGGCATTGCTGAACTGAAGCGTGTTGTACAGATATTCAACATCGCCATCCGCCATATAGATGACGTTGGCGTCCTCGATACGTGCCGCCAGACCTTGATCCATCGCCGAGTCGCGATCTATGACCGGAACTGCATCGGCCTCCGCTCCGAGAGCGCGGAAATAGGCGGCCCCGGTCTCCGCCAGATCCAAAGCCTTCCCCGGATCGGTCCCGGCGGCGGTCGGTAGTATGGCGACGCGCGGAGGGCCGATTACTTTATCCAACAAAATACGATCGACGTACTTCATCTCGGGCTCGAACTCACCGCCGCCCACCAGGATAAGAATGCCATTCATGCGGTTGTCTCCCCCGGTGCACTTTCCATACGTGACAGGAATTTGATGACCGATGATCCCGCCAGATCGCTGTGGTCGAATGACCCGATATGGTCGACGTCAGGACAACATATGTATTTCACACCCGGGATGGAGGCTGCGTCCTCTTCAACCCAGGCCTTCATACGGTCATGCTCACCGACGAACATGAGGGTCGGAATATTGAGTGAATGTAGATCTCCGGCGACGCCGGGCCAGTCAAGCAGGCCTTCATCGGAGAGTGCGAGCGCCTCCGGGTCAGGGTCCGGGAGATCTCTGGATCTGACAGAATTCAGTCCGAGGGCGCGCCTGAGCGCGCGAACACTGCCGTTCCTCAACGTTGCCGTCCGCCTATTCATGCTGTCGGCCGTCAGCATTGTGGCCCGGGCGTGCATTCCGCCAACGATGAGGCTTCTGAGGTGTTCCGGTCGCTGGAACGCCATCCCGAGCGCCACACGACCGCCAAGTGAAAAGCCGAGCATGTCAAATCGGTGAGTCCCCGCGGCATTAGCTACAGTAATCACGTCCGCCATCCGCCCTTCCATTCGGTACGCCTCGATATCGTGCGGTGTGTCGCTCCTGCCGTGCCCGAGAATGTCGAAGGTAATCACTCGTGCCTGTTTCGCAAGCAGATCACGCCAACCGGCATCGATCCAGCTTTGCGCGGATTGCGCAAACCCATGGTGCATGAGTACCGGAAAGCCTTCGCCTGCGACTTCGTAGTAAAGACGGCGGCCTGACGAAGTAACGTAAGGCATACCGAAAGGGTAACTGACACGTTATCCGCGGGAAATGAGGTCCCGAGTTCATCCTGGACCATCAAGGTCAGCAAATCCCCCCGGTTGCCTATCCATGAAGGGGTCGCCACAGTTCGATAGGCACATCAACGTTTCGATAGGTGACGGGAGTAGGTTCGCACCGGGCTCCATAACGAGGCCCCAGAATCCATAGGGTGCTTCTAGTGCGGGGATGCCTCTATCGGTCACGTAATTTTCTTCATTCACCACGCCTTTGTAGCAAAGTGGAAAATATGGAAACCCTAAATCTCCATCTCCATTCTTCGGGGTCGAATGGTAGTGATAAATCCCTTCTGGAACTTCGGGTGTGGCGCCGAAATGTCCGTTGCATTCATCAAGAGTCCCAATCCCTTCAATGAATTCGTAATCATCGATTCCGCCGTATCCGTCTTTCCCGTCTTTCAAACGGAAGGATGATGTTGTTTCGATAGTCTCACCAGACGAATCAACCTCGTACGTGCCGTAAATGGGGAAGCCGTCAAACGCAAATTCTACGACTTTCGAAATTACACTCTCCGCAACATCCACGACGTACTCAGACATGTTCGTGCGGCCTTCATCGTGCAAGTGCATGCAGTTGGAATCGTAGTGGTAGTGATATTCGCCTCCGTATGCCCACTCATCGGCTTTTGGGCCTGAGTGACCGCCACAAACACCCAGGTCAACCGGCTGGCGATCCTCCTCGAAATAGCCATACTCCGATGCGACCGCATCTCCACCCGGGCCTTCTTCGGGACCGTATATCGCAACACCAGTGACTGTGACGGCTATCGCCCCGCGTTCTGGAGCAGGTACAGGGTCTTCGTTTGATAGTTTAGGTTTGAGTGGAATGGTCCAGAGTCGATCTTGAAAAGCTGCACAACAACCTAACGTCGACTCAAAATCGTGATTCGGAGTACCCGCCGCATAGATCCAGAGATTGGTAAATACGGCTGCAGTAAATACTGAGCAAGGCCATGTTTCACCATATGCAGCAGGGGTTAAATCTGCATACACGCTCATTTCTACATCAGTGCCCATGCCCGCTGTCAACGATTGGTACTGTAAATATTTTTCATTGCCACACAGCCAGACGTCATCCCATTCTTCTGAGGCGTAATCGATTTGGATGAGCTCGGTTGGCCGGGTTGGCGTCGCAACCAGCGTCAATGCCTGAGCGAAGGGCGTTGGTTCCCGCGTAGCGATGAGTTCTTCGAATCGACTCTTCGCCGTTGGTTCCGTCGTAGCAACGGGCTCTTCGGATTCATCATCAGACGCGGGTTCAACTGTCGCAATCAGAGGAGAAGTGGTCGCGGGACTGGCGTTGGGAGGCAGTGTCAAAGCGCTTGGAGCCGCCCCGGAATTCGAATGTTGATCCCGCGTGGAATATTTTCAACTTCTCGGCCGATCCAAAAATGCTCTATTCGGTGATATTAAGGGCCTCACTCTAAAAACAGCCCGAGGGTTGCGCTATATATGTCATCCCCGTTCTATTCTGGCCTGCGGAAAATGCTGTTGTCTGTCGGGCCGGAACTTTGTGGAGGACTCACGTCAGCCGTTGCCGGTGGACCCGCCTCCTGCGGTGAATCGGGTCGCTCTTCCGAACCCGTCGATGGAACGCCTCCACTTTCGATGATCAAACCGTCACCCATCTCGTACACCTCCTGTGCCATATCGAGGAGGGTTTGGTCATGAGTGGTCGTGATGATCGCCATCTCTTCTGCGCCCGCCATCTCGCTGAACAGGCCGAAAATCGACTCGGCGTTCGCAGAGTCCAACTCGCCCGTCGGTTCGTCCGCAAGAATCACGGACGGCCGCATTGCGACGGCGCGTGCGATGGCGACGCGTTGTTGCTCACCACCAGACAGCTCAAACGGCCGATGCCGTGCCCGAGGAAGCAGTCCAACGAGGTCAAGCACCTCTTCGGCACGTTCGTTTCGTATTCGGGCCCCTACTCCGGCGATCCGCAACGGCAACTCAACATTCTCGAACGCTGAAAGCAATGGGAGAAGCCCGAAAGACTGGAAGACGATGCCGATCCGATGTCGGCGTAGCTCGGTCATTTCTTTCTCGCCCATCTCCGAGACGCCCCGGCCCTCAAAGCGGACCTGCCCGCTCGTTGGCGTATCGAGACCGGCCAGCAGATTCAGGAGCGTCGTCTTCCCGGAACCAGAGCGCCCGACGATTGCCACGAATCGACCGCGATTGATGGTGAGGCTGATGTCCCGGACGGCGTGAACCTCTTCCCCTTCGAGATGGAAGGTGCGGCTCACATGATCTGCGACCAGCAGTGGTTGGGTTGCGCCGTTCATCGTCACGATGCACCTCGCGTGTCCCGTTCGTCAGACGCCTCGTCCACCGCATCGGACGACTGGATCCGCACCTGATTGTTCTCCACTTCCATTTGGACAAGGCGCTTGATATTCAGCTCGTCCAGCATCTCCCGTGGTATCTGAACACGACCAGAAGAATCGACCAGCAGGTGTTCCACGACATCGCGACGCCCGCCGCCAATCTGTCGATCGAAACTGACTCTTCCACGGATTTCACTGCTCGTCTTGCCGTCACGTATGGCGACCGCACGTCCGACCGATTGCGACACGGCGGGGTCGTGTGTCACGACAATGATGGTCGTGCCGAGTTCCCGATTGACCGTAGACAACATATCGAGGATTTCTTGCCCGGTCTCGGTGTCCAGCTCGCCCGTCGGTTCGTCCGCAAGTAGTAGCGCCGGCTGGTTGCTAAGTGCGACAGCGATAGCGACACGTTGTTGCTCACCGCCGGATAGCTCGGCGGGTTTGTGCGTAAACTTGTCGCCAAGTCCAACCAGCGTGAGCAGTTCCGCCGCCCGATTACGCCGTTCTCGTCCCCTCGCTCCAGCCAGGAGCATCGGCAGCTCGACATTCTCCAGTGAGTTCAGGTACGGGAACAGATTGCGCGAGGTCTGCTGCCAGACGAAGCCGACTTCGTGTCGCCGGTACTCGACTATCTGTTTGGAGCGCATGTTGAGCAGGTCATACTCGCCTACATGAACCTGTCCGGCGGACGGCGCGTCGTACCCGGCGAGGATGTTGAGCAGCGTGGACTTCCCACTTCCGGACGCGCCGATGATCGCCATAACCTCACCGCGCTCGACCTCAAGTTCAAGTCCGCGCAGGGCCACCACCTCAAGCTCAGCGACCTTGTAGATCTTGAATACATCCCTGCAAGAAATGTACGAGCTGTTCTGTGATCCGGGGTTTCCGGTCACCATAGGAGAGTCATCTTTCGCCGAGCCGGAGCACGGATTGGATCGACATACGGTAAACGCTGTAAAGGATCACTGCCACCACGATAAGGATTACGACGCCCAGCAACGCAAAGGTAATCCCAAAGGATGACCAGTCCACTTCAACCAGAATGGGCGGCACTACCCGGATGCCTTCACCCGATTTGCTCAAGAATGGCAGCATCGTGCCGCCCAGGCGGGTTCCCATGAATATGCCTATACCGATTGCGACACCGAGAACGAGTGCTTGTTCAAGTACGACAAGAGAAAGGAGCTGACGCATCGATAAACCAATGGTTCGCAGCAGGGCGAACTCGCCCTTTCGGGCATCGAATGACACCTGGGAGTGTACGAGGAATCCGACAGCGCTCACCAGAAGCACCGTGGCGTACGCCAGCGCCAGCAAGACGGACCAACCCGCACGCACCAGTGGGTCAGACGCTATATCCGCAAGCGCCGCATCCCTGTGGATGATTCCGGTGTGTGAGAACGGCAGTAGATTGATCTGGGCGGTGACCCTATCGGCGACCTGGGCCGTACCTTCGCCCCTTGCTCGGATCCAGAGTTCGTTGTACTGGATGGTGTTACCGAACGCCCCAAACCGGTTGGCGGCGGCGAGAACGGCATCTATATCTGCGACTATGAACGGTTTCAGATTGGGATCCACCGTAGGGATGAAATCGATGACATCGACGATCTCGAGGACCAGGTCTTCGGTTTCCAGCATCGCCTCCATCACATCCCCGACGGAACGACCCGATCGTTCCATGAATTCCCGGCTGACCAACACCGGGATCGGCGGCAACTCAAGTCCGGCGAAGAGCATGAAGCCACTGGTTGGTTCGAACTCGCCCCAACTGAGGCTTACGACACCGGGTATCAGCCGATCTTTTGCGTCTGCTGCCGGAAGAAGCGGAACTCCACTCCAGCGATCAAACGCCTCCCGGTCGTCAAAGGATTCGATCACGGTCACCGTTCCGTCCTCAGAAATGGCCGAGATTTCATCGATCTGAAGCGTCCCTGCGGGTATAGGTCCGGATCCGGACAGGAAAGATTCCAGCGGGCTGAATCGGAATGCGAGCAGATTCAATGAATCGGACAAAGCATCCGCAACACTGAACGACACCCTCCCCGCGCTACCGCCAATCGTGCACCATTCCGGCGATGGGCCGGACTCATCTGACGGGTCGGCCGGCAAGACTAGTTCCGGACACTCAAACCGACGCGCGTTCGCCGGGCGGGGCTCCAGGGTCCCGATAACCCCTGTTGAGTAACTGTCGTTGTCGTCTCTAAATGAGGCAATCACACTTAGCCCGGGAGTGGGCTGACCTGGCCGAACGCGCATGGAAATAAAACGGGTACCTTCAGGCAACGGGATTCCCGGCATCCCGTCGAAGCGTGTCGACTCCAGGTGAGACTTCAGATCTACTGAGTTCATATCCGACCTTGACCACGCGGTTTCGGCAAAGCTATCCGGGTCTACGGCGACCATTCGATATGAATCGCTACCGAAGGCGCGGTGCACGACCCCATCACGCTGCATCACCCGGGAGACTGTATCGACTTCTTCAATCCGATCGATGTTGGCGATGATGTCTGCGCTTCCCCCTCGTGGTCTGGGCGCAAGACCGATGACTCGCACGTCCGCTCCCGTGGCATAAAGAGCCTGGTCTCTGCTACTACGGTCCAATGTGGCGCCAAAGTTCGCCGAGAACACGCCGAGCCCTGCCGTGAGAATGAACAGCAAGGAAAGTCGGGAGTAGTGCGCCGGATTGCGCGCCATCGTCCACAGTCCGAGGATCATCATCGGGGACACGAACCGATAGAAGAGACGCCCGGAGAACAACCGTGCGAGTAGCCCCATCATCACCGGGAATAGTCGCAGCATTACTAGACCAGCGACGACCAGGAACAGCGCCGGGAATGCGAGAGCTATCTGGTCAACCGTTTTCTCTCCGGCCAGGTTCTCCGCGGCGACCGATCCCCTGGACTGGAGTTGCGCCAGCAACACCACGGCGACGCCAAGCGCTCCCACGTCCAGGTAGTAGCGCTGGAATACTGGCGGTCCTGTAGACCTTCCCAAGCGGCTCCGATACGTCAGGAGCCCAACGCGCGAGGCCCTGAACGCGGGGTAGAAGAGCGCTACGAAGCTAAATATTCCGCCCAGAGCGGCAAGGCGGTACGCAGCCCAGCTCAGATTCACGGGAAGTGTCGCGCCACCGTTGAGATCGTTAAACCATGGCATGGTTCCGGCGTACTTGACCCCCAGCGCGGCGATCAACGGTCCGATGGCCACCGCTACCAGTGAAAGTACGGCCGCCTCTATCGCAAATACCGTCACTATCTGCGCCCCACTCGATCCGCGGGTACGCAGAAGCGAAATCTCCTCGCGCTGCGCATCAACAAGCAGGCTGGCGAGTGTGACTGCGTAGTACAGCACCACCAAGACTACAAGCACCATCACGATAATCATGGGCAGGCGATTGAAGAAGAGGCGCGTCTCGAAGTCAGATAGCGTGGCGTCCAGGCCGGTGATCTGCCGGTAAGCCTGGCTATCTCTTTTTAGCGTGGCCTCGAGAATGGACAGGGCGTCCACGATTCCCTGCGCTTTTCGGGCATCGATACGATCAGGGTCCACGTCCAGCGTCCAGCCATAAGACACCGTCATGTTGGGCAGATGCGTGGCGAGGTTGTCTATAAATACGGCCTCGTCCACCACTGCCACGGCGAACGAGAAGTTGGTCGACTCAAGTGCGAATAGTTCGTCGTAAACCCGCCAGAACGCGGATCCCGGATTACGTCGCTCAAAGATCCCGGCGACCACCGGTCCAGGCGCCGGGTTGTCATCGTCCCAGAACGGCACGGCGGCAAAGCTATCACCCACAGTGAAATCGAACGCATCGGCCACACTGGCCGGGATGAGTACACGTGGCTTGAAAACTTCCCCATCTACCGCCGCGGCCTGGCTCCCGGGCCACTCACCGGACACGATGTTGATCTCGTCTTCGAGGCCCGGTAGTACAACAAAGACCGCGCGGCGCGATGCTGCCCCCTCATCTACGGGCACATCCGAAACGGGCAAAAAATCGAACGTTGAGGATCGGATAGCAAGATGCTGCTTCAGGACGATGTCGCTGACGCCCAATGCGAGAATGCCGTCAACGCGGCCAAGCAGCGCCTCGTGGACTGGTCGCTGACCCGTCGAAGCGGACGTCTGCATGACGACATCCAGCGTACTGGGCGACTGTTGCTCCAGCGCATGACGAAGCGCCAGGTTGCGGAGGGAATCGAAGTAGATAAATGTGGCGGCCATGATCGCCACAGCGATTACGACGCCAGCGATCACGGCGATCAGGAGCTTTATATGCGCTATGCTCCGGCTGGCGATGAGGCGCAGGGAGGTGATGATCACTCTTCCGACCTCGTCGCCTCATGCAGCTCACGCCGACTGTACCGGACGGTCAAGACGACCACGGAAACCACGGCGATCGCCCCTATGAGGACGTACCCGAGCAAAACCGGCTCCCACTGTGTTGCGAGGATGAACGGAGGGAGAGGTTCATCGCCGGAGGAGGTTCTCGTGCATACGTTCACGGCGAGACCGGCGATGGCCAAGCCTGCCGCAATACCCAGAACAATTCCGATGAACCCCAAGAATATATGCTCTACCGCGGCCGTCGCTATGTAGTTGATCCGGCTGAACCCGATGGACCGTACAAACGCTTCTTCCGTACTCATTTTTCCGGAGTAGGCTTGGAGATATGTCAGGTAGCCGAGTACGACGACGATCAGTGTCGTGATTCCTGCGATCAGACCCACGCCCCGCCAACCGGCGACCGACAACGGGTCCACCAGGGATTCGTTTTGTTGATCCCGTCTCACGCTTACACGTGCGGCTTTCGACAACACAGAGTTGACATCTGCCAATGCCTGATCATGCTCTTCGGGAACGACGCCGACGAACAACTCATCAATCAAATTAGTTGAAAGCGCGCCCTTCAAATCGATGTAGTCAGCAAGCCTGTCGAGGTCGGCGACCACAAATCCCATGTCGGTGTTTGGATCCAGGGTCGGGAAGTAATCGACCACTTCGACAGCCACGAGCGGTATCAGAGATCCAGACAGTTTGGCGATGAACGGGACGTTTGGAGAAATGGATGCGTTTGCGGCCAGGGTGGAGCTGACAATTACGGGCAGCGCTCCGCCGCTCTCGGATCGGTAGATACCGCGTACGCCGCCGTCAGACCCGCGCCCAAAGGCGAGGAGTCCGATACCGGTCCCGGACTCCTCGCCGATGCCCACAGATTCCTGGACGAGAGTGAATACGGTGTCCAGGCCCTCAGAGGTTGGAAACGTAGTCCATCGATCAGACTGATCAAAGTTAATGACTACACTGCGGTCGCCCGTCCCGGAATCGATTGCTACGACGTCATCCAGAAGAATTGATCCCGCCGTGGCCCGGTCATCTCCCGCCGGTTCGAAGAGCTTGATGGACAAAAGTTCGATAGGCGTGATGATGCCTTCAAGCTCGGTGGTCTGGAGTCGCCAATCGCCTTTCTCCACCGGGCCAAACGTGATTGTCTTTACGATGCCAGTCCCACCTCGTACCGTCGCCCACAAGAAAAGAAAGTCGATATCGTCATCCGTCTGCGTCCATATTCCGAGTTCGGTTGCGGAGGCAGGCAGGAACAACGGCTCCAGCGCACCGCCGGACGATACCGTTTTCATGAGATCCGTCAGGCCAATTTCAGAGAAGTCCGGGCGGAACCATGCGATGTCCGTGAATCGGTCCGATTGCACGGCGAGAAGCTCGAACTCGGGGCCCTCGGAGCCGGTGCCAATCTCTCCCCTGACCCGCATGGCGGCTGAAACTTCACGGACAGACGGAAACTCCTTCAGGCTCTCGACGATATCTATGGCGCCACGAGCCGACTCGATGCGGATATCAGAGCCGGAGTCGTACAGCACGCGTTCCCGAGCGCTGTCCTGAAGCGTTGACGAGAGCGTTGCGGCGATAACCGCCAATCCCGAAGCCAGCATGAGGAGGAGTACGACGGGGGCGTAAAAATAGGGCGCTCGGCTGAGTCGCCAGACTGCGATCGCTGCCCACGCCGGTCCAAACCTTGCCAAGAGAGTGGCCATCCCTGTTATCACGGGCGGAAACACCCTCAAGAAAATCAGCGACAAACTCAACAATGCGAGTGCCGGGGCGAAGAACAGCGTTGCATCTGTACTGAGTCCGCCGTTCTCGTCAACCCGGATCACTTCATTACCGCTCGCGCTGAGTTCCCAGACAAGGAATCCGGCAAGGGTCACAAGCACGGCGTCAAGGAAATATCGCTGGAAGAACAGGGATCCTCTTGGCCGCGCTTCGTTCCGAAGTTGAGCCACGATGTTTCCTACGCCGCTAAGAACCGTCGGCACGACGAGTACAGCGAGCGCCACCAGCCCGGCCGCAAGGGAGAACAGGAACTGACTCCACTCAAGCGACACGGGAAGGGTTCCACCGCCTGTAATTCCATCGAAGGGCGGGATCCGGCCGGACTGAGAGATCAAGACGACCGAAATAAATGGGCCAAGCAGCACCGGAATGCCGATCAATATCGCCGCTTCCAGCCCGTAAAGCCGGGTCATCTGGGTCAATGACCCGCCCCGACTGCGGAGGATGCCAATTTCGTCTCGTCTTCTGCCCGAAAGCACGCCAGCCGCCATCAACAGGTAGTAAATAACGATGGTCAGCAGGATGGTCGCCATCAGGAACATCGGTATTCGGGCGAACACGGATCTGCGGTCAAGCGCTCCGAAGGCCCTTTCAAGACCTGTGATAACCAACGACCCCGGGACGGCCTGATCAAGTCGAGCTTCAAACTCCTCCGATATGTCGACAATCTCCCTCGCCTTGAGGTCAGCCAAACCGACCTGGTCAAGATTTACGATCCACGTCGCGTTCATCGGGGTTGCAGCGGCCTCGAGGGCCACAGCGCCGAAACCCTCCTCCGTCAGGAAAAGTCCCGCAGCACCTCCACCGAATCCAGGCAACAGCTCTGGACGCAACATAGGGCCGCCCAACCCCATCCAGAAATCGCTTAACTCATCATCGGGGACAAAAATACCGCTGATGATCACGTTGACGGCGGAGGATGCTCCAAACGCAAGCCTGAGCGTCAGAGTCTCCCCACGTGAGATTCCGAGGTCTTCCGCAAGACTCTCAAGGATCGCAGCTTCCGCCACGATTCCAGTCGACGCGCCGGCCTGGTTATTAACGGGCGTCTGAGGCGGATCGCCGGACACGAACTGCACGTTATCTACAAATCCGTCCATCAGCACGAAACGTGCCAGGGACCAATTCTCGATAGTGGGCGGGTTTACGTTGCGATGGTACGGAGATCGAAGCGCGCGTCGTGAGGGGGAGGCAAGGTCTCCCAGAACGATGGCGGACGCCTGATCAATTTCCCCCGTGACCGAGTTGACTGCGCTGAGCCTTGAAGGAACGGCGTCGTTCATGACGACCAGGTTTTTACCTATCGGTCGCAGATCGCCGAGAACGCCTTCCACCCCAACGCGGTCGAGGCTCTTTAGATATGCAGGGGCACCACCGATCACGATGGTGGCAATCAGGGCCGCCAGCCCGACTCCAAAGAGTAGTCCGGCGTCTGCCGTCCCCCGACGGCGTATAAATCGGCCGAATAAGAACGGCCCTGACCCTGATCTACCGATGGTTATTCGCCTCCCTGCAACCGAACGGGCATTAACCGATCCCCGTTGCCCAATAGAGCCGGTTCAACGCCGGAGCTGTAAGCGATGCCGTGCCAGTCGGGATCACTAAATCTAACCATCTTTGAGAACAGGACTCGTGGCGATTATTAACCACGCCCCCGGTCTCTAAGCCAGTGTCCAGAGATGGAGGTCTTCTGGCAGGTGATTGTCCCCAGTGAGATAGCAAATGCCACTGCCGGAACTTTCCGATTCACAACAGCAACTGGATCCTAAGTAGATTCATTGCTGGACGTATTTGTTGCAAACGGTATTTTGGAGGCGTACCAACGGGAGTTGTTCCCTGATCACGAGGAGAATTTAAGAAAAATGGCCCCGGAAATTGCGGCCATAATTTATGACCTTACACCGGACGGGGAAAGCGAACTCTGGTCGATCCCCGAGCCTGTTTTGAATGCGGGCTTCACCGAGGCCGGATTCCAACGTTTTTCAGCGAGAATTCGGAGTTTCCAGACGGTACGCCCACAGCTATCGGATTACGAATAGAAGGGGCTTACCTTGCGAGCAATCGCGATGCCACGGCTTCATCTTTGATAAAAGTATCCACTGAAGAGATTTACGAGGGCCGTAACTACAATCCGTAGTGCCGCAAGCGACCGTCCTAGTCGAGTAAGTCACCTGAAGTCCGTATGTTCCCGGCCTTACCTCTCGTTGCGATCGGACGCGCCCGTTCCCGATAACCGTGTGAGCCGGTAATATCCCTGCGTCGGCCGAACCATTATCGGCCGTGACGATGTATATCCGCGCATCTGAAAGCAGGATCACACCTTCTTGTTCTGGCGACGACTGAAACGGTTGAACGACCGCTTGTCCCTATTTCTAGGGATCATCGCTGTAGGCCTCGCGCTCGTCGCTTGCAGCAGTCCCGCCTCTGACGCATCAACCGCCCAGCCTGTTCCGCAGCCGACGCCCCAACCGACGGCGACGCCTCAACCAACGCCAACGCCGTTTACGATTCCGCCGACCCCGACCCCCTTTAGCATTCCGCCCACACCAACGCCGATCACCTTTCCGACCGCGGCGCCCGTACTCAGCACGGCGGACCTTGTCGAGACGGCGGCGCCCTCTGTCGTCCACATCGGCGTGACTACTACGACCGGAACCTCCACGGGAACCGGGGTTGTTTGGGGGGACGGTGGATTGATCATGACAAACCGCCACGTAGTGGAGGACGCCGTACAAATCCGAGTGTCACTGGCCGATGGCCGGGTTCTAACGGGCGAGATTGTCGGGCTCGACTCATCGATAGATATCGCCGTTCTAAAAGTGGCCGCGGACGACCTTCTCATCGCCGCCATAGGAGATTCAGGAGTCATACGGGTTGGCGATGATGTGGTTGCGATAGGCCACGCGCTCGATCTCCCGGGCGGTCCGACGGTCAGCAAGGGCGTGGTCAGCGCTCTGGACCGATCGCTGATAGACGGCTCCGAGGTGCTTTCTGATCTGATTCAGACAGATGCCGCCATCAACCCCGGCAACAGTGGCGGCCCACTCCTAAACGTGATGGGCGAAGTGATCGGCATAAACACGGCCAAGATTCCGACAGGGGATGGCATCGGTTTCGCGATCGAGATTAATATCGCTCACGATGTCGCCCTGAGACTGGTCGCTCAAAGCGGGGTCCAGCCTGGCTTTGTAGGTATCGAACCGCTTGACATCACGCCTACACTCGCCGATCAGCTCTCCCTTCCGGTATTGCGTGGAGTGGGCGTGATTAGCGTCGTCCCGGGAAGCCCGGCAGAAGGGATTCTGCAGGCAGATGACGTGATCATTCAGATCGATGGCGTGGCAATCCCGGACACGCTAGCACTTGAGCAGTTCTTGCGATCGCACCCGGCGGGAGAGGTTGTGGAAATTACGTATTTCAGGGGGAGCGAAGGGCTTCTCACAGACAGTTTGACTCTTGGCGAACGACCGGGCTAGTTAGTCCGACGTTTAAGCCTTATTTACGGGAACCAGACAGGCATCAGGAAATTGGGAGTACACGATGAGTAAAGAACTTGCGGGCAAGGTAGCGATCGTGACCGGGGCCGGACGGCTCCGAGGTATCGGGCGCGCGTCCGCTGTACGGCTTGCCGAGATGGGCGCTGACGTAGTGATCACCGGGACTGGACGTGATCCGGAGGCGTTCCCTGACGACGAAAAGGCGATCGGCTGGCGCGATATCGAATCTGTTGCCGACCAAGTTCGTGAGCAGGGTCAACGTGCGCTGCCGTTGGTGGTCGACGTGTCTAGTTCCGAAGACGTGGACAAGATGATCGCCGATACCCTAAACGAGTTCGGGCGGATCGACATCCTGATCAATAACGCTGCTTTCCGACGCGGCGAAGACCGGGTGGCGGTCGTCGACCTGGACGAGGATCTTTTCCGGCGAGTTCTGGACATCAAGGTCGTCGGGTCTTTCCTGTGCGCCAAGGCTGTGGCGCGGCACATGCTCGGACGTAGTGCCGACAGTGGCGCAATCGTCAATCTGTCTTCCACCGCGGGCAAGCAGGGCTCTGCGAACACTTCTGCGTATAACGCAGCCAACTTCGCAATCAATGGATTTACTCAGGCACTGGCGAAAGAGCTGGCGCCGCACGGCATCGTCGTGAACGGCGTCTGCCCGGGTGCTATCGAAACAGCGCGCATGGACATCCTGGGCCGTGGCGAATTCTGGTCGAACCTAGAGTCGGGTATTCCGATGGGTCGGGCCGGGACGGATGAAGAGGTTGCAGATCTGATCGGCTTCCTTTGCTCCGACCGTGCGAGGTACATCACCGGTCAGTCGATCAACATCAATGGCGGAAGTGTCACCGCGCACTAGGTGGGACTGGCCTCATTCAGCGCCATCAGCGGCTTTACCGGGTTCCGTGTAACGGGTAGCGTGTAGCTACGTTGCTCGGGATCCTTGCCGCTGGTTGGCATACTTGTTTTGAATCTGAGCAATTTACACGGTTCCGTTCAGGTTCCGTGTGAATAGAACTATCGTTTCTATCAAGTTTTATGACGCCTCGATTCACTTCACCACGCAAGGCAAGGTCTAGACCGAAACGCCTACGGACTCTCTCGAATCGGCAGGTCACCGCACTCCGGTTTCTGGGAGCAGGGCCAGAGTCTTCGGCGTTCACTGGTCAGATGACGCGCTGCATTGCGTACATGTGTCCGTGGGCACACGCTTGCGACATCGCCGCCAGCGTTCCTTCAGCTGTAGACCAGAGGGCGTGTCACCGGTTCCGCGGGGAGGCGTACAGGCCGGGTTCAGGCCTCAGCGAGCACTCTGTTGACATGCTGGCAAATCATCGCAGGCTCGGTTACAAGCTGGGCGGTCCCACGAAGGCGATGCTTGACGAGGCGAGACCGGACGGCCCCTCAACCAATCTGCGGTCCAAACGGCCCAGGTACCCCGTCCGGCCTACATAGCGTTTGGTTAATTAGCCTTTTCGCTGAATTCCAACGATCCCACACCGACCACTATCAGTAAATCAGCGCCGCCATCTCCGAGAGTTCCCGAAATGCGCGCTCCCACAATTGATGTTTCCAATAATTCATCAGTGAGGGTGAGTTCGTTCGAAATCGTGCCAGTTGAAATCGCCGCGTCGATTTCAACGCCCACGCCCTCCGAAAAAGTCACGGTCACGTCTCCGACACCCGTCTCGAACTCGTTCGATCCACCACTGACCATTACACCGTCAAACATGATCGAGCCGACACCGGTCGTGAACCGGAACGATCCGTCGCCATCGATGATTCTGATATCACCGGCTCCGATACCACCCGAGTAGTCGCCAGACACTCCTCGCAGCTCGATGTTCCCTGCCCCATCCGTTATCGTCCCGCCTGCCCGGACGTCCTTCACTGTGATCGGCCCAACTGCAGTTCCGATCTCGATAACCGTATCCGGGGGAACGGTGATTGTGAGATCGACCGCGCCTTCTGCACGGCCACCGATCAAACTCCCGCTAATGGTGGTCACGGATCGAACCGTAACAACATCACCATCAACCGTTACGCTAAGGTCAACATCGTTCTTGTTGCTTACTACGCTTAAGACGGAAATCGTGCCATCGGGGCCCGTTTCCACGAGCACGCTGCCGTTGTCGGCACCCACCACGAGACGCGGCGAATCACCGACCTGAAACGACCGTTCAAGTGTCTCGTCGCCGCCCGCGCCGCACGCGATCAACAGGATCGATACGAACACGAGGAGCCCTGACCAGACCGGGCGCGCCCGAAATAAAGGGAGCAAAGAGCCCGAATATCTCCGGATTCCTTGTACGGTGGGCGACCAGATCGGCGCGCTCTGACTGGCTGATGGCATGATCAAATAATACGTGCCAAACGGCGTCAGACGGTCTTGTTTTTCGACTTAATTTTGCAGCAGTGTCGCCACCGGAGCGAGATTGTCCGGGTTTGGCTCCAGTTTGCCAACACCGGCCTCCCTCACAACCGCCACCAGCGCATCGCAGAACGGCGTCGGGACGCCCGTCTTTTTGCCTTGCTCTGATACGAAGCCGTTCAGGAATTCGATCTCGGTACGCCGGTGCTTGATGACGTCCTGGAGGAACGACGCGCGGCCGGCCACCCCGGAGTTCGTCGCTTGCTTGTCCATCTCGATCTCAAGATCTTCGATGTTCCGCCCCTCGGCCGCGTCGACAAACATCTGCGCGGGAACGCCGAGCAGGTCGCCAATCGTGTGACCAAGGGCTCTGCCGACGCGAATGACCTCCGCTCCGACCTGCGTGCGGATGTCTCGGACTCTCGGGTCTGTGCGGACCTTGTCCGAGGTGAGTCCTGTGATCCCGGCCATCGGGTTGACCATGCAGTTGATGGCCAGTTTCGCCCAGCGTTCGCCCCACAAGTTATCCGTGAAATATGTGCCCTCTGAAACGGAAGATATGACCTCCACCAGCTCACGGGCACGAGAGGTGTCGGAGCCGTCCTGCTCGCCGATCTTGTAGGCGAGCGGGTTGGTGTCGGTGCGAAGCACGATGCCCGGCTCGTAGCAACCTGCGGCGATGGTGATCACGCATCCGAGCGCGTTTTCTGCGCCTATCGTCTCCGCCAGACGGTAGTCGTTGACGCCGTTCTGGAAGTCCACGTACGCGCCGTCCGGTTTCAAGTAGCGCCGCATCAGCATGGCGGCCCACTCCGTGTCGTACGACTTCACCGCAACAAAAACGTAATCGAACGGATCGTCGATCGACTGAAGTTCGTTGATGTTGATGTAGTTGGCGGGCACGTTTATTTCGTCGTCATTGTGACGAATGGTGAGGCCGTTCGCCTTTACCGCAGCCACATGCTCCGGCCACTGATCGACGATTGTGACATCGTGTCCAGCTTTGGTAAGCATACCGCCTGTATAGCCGCCGATTGCTCCGCCGCCGATGATGCCGATCCGTGGACCCATGTATGCCGCTCCAGTTAACTCTTATATTTGATTCAGATGAGTACGACTCGTGAATGCCGGAATATACCGCGGCCCACGCCCTGTGACGAGTCCCTACGGGATATTGGGACGCTCTCCGAATAACCGCTTCCGAACATCCATCTGAACGTCGGAATTTGCGCATATACGGCCACGTTCCTGTGATTGCGCCAATTGGTCCTCTACAGGTATCGGTATCCGACCGTCTACGAGATTAGAATTGTCATCACCCGCGTACCGGACCTGTACGGCGAGGAATAACGATACCCAAGTCTCGCCTTGATTCAGATGGGACCTTAGACCACATGTCCATAACCCGGATAGACAAAGAGAACTTCCGCTGAAATACCGAGACGCCGTCGCCCAGCTGCTCTCCCTGGCGGATTTTGAGCGCAAGTCACGGGTGGGCGAGCCACCAGACTTTCACCTCCGACGTATGGAGGTGTTACTGGCGCGCCTTGGCAATCCGGAACTCGCCACGCCAACTATCCATGTGGCCGGATCGAAGGGCAAAGGCAGCAGCTCCGCCATGATCGCTTCGGTTCTGACGGCGGCCGGGCTGCGGACCGGCCTTTTCACATCACCACACCTGCACCGCATGACGGAGCGGATCAGGGTGGATATGAATGAGATTTCGACTTACAGGTTTTCGGCGCTCATTGAAGAGCTCTGGCCGGACGTTGAAGCCGTTGAAGAGCGGGGGGGCGTTGGTAAAGTCAGCGTATTCGAGTTGCTGACAGCGATGTCTTTCGTGGAGTTTCGATCTGTAAACGCGGACGTCCAGGTGATCGAGGTCGGCCTCGGGGGCCGGCTTGACGCCACGAACTTGGTGGCGCCGGATGTGGCGGTTATCACGCCGATCAGCCTGGATCACACCGCTGTCTTGGGCGACACGGTCCCGAAGATCGCATTCGAGAAAGCCGGGATCATCAAGCCCGGCGTTCCCGTAGTGGTCGGAAATCAGGCGCCGGCGGCAAGGCCAGTCATAGAGAAGGCCGCCTGGAAGCGTGGCTCTGAAGTGACGTACGCCCATGATCGACTGGCCATCGTCCGCGGGCCGGAACAGGCGACTACGGCCTACGGCAAGCCGGTGCAATACCTGACGCTAAAAAGTTTTTCAAATACTTACGAGTTGGGGCTGCCGCTCGCCGGGCCTCATCAGGTCGACAACGTGATGACCGCCATCGCAGCGCTCGAAACGTTCGGCCGTGAACGTAATTTGACGATCAGCGCTGACTCCGTTTCACGCGGCATCGCGGCGGTCCGCTGGCCGGCGCGTGCCGAGGTGCTCACGTCCCCGGATGACGATGTCCAGGTCATCGTCGATGGCGCACACAACAGCTCTTCAGCGGCGGCGCTTGTTTCCACACTCGAGTCGCTCTTCCCGTCTGCGACGCGTCCTGTCGTTATATACGCAGGCTCTGGAGGCCACGACTTCGCAGCGACGGCCCGTGAGTTTTCCCGGCTTAATCCACGGGTGATCGTGACCCGTACCCGTCACCCGAAGGCGGTCAGCGCCGAAACAGTCGCCGAGGCATTGCGGCGCGATACTGTCCCCGTTGCGGCGGTGACACCTGATGTGGAGAGCGCCTTGCGTGAGGCACGGGCTATCGCTTCTACGGGAGACGTTATTGTCGCGACCGGTTCGCTGTTTGTGGCGGCTGAGGTACGAGAGATACTGCTTTCAATAACTCCAGAGTTGTACCCGGACCTACGCGGCGAAATGATGCCGTCGTACGAGATTTCGGCTTTAATAGCCCCGACTCAGGATCCAGAGGACCAGGTCGGTCCAGAATTGCAACACGGCGCTCCATAACGATCGATCGACTATCCAAACTTCGATATCAGGAACTCGGTGTTAACACGATGACGGACAGCAACGGCAGACGCAGGGTTGTAGTA